>DAOVRD010000109.1 GCA_030628375.1 Planctomycetota bacterium | reverse complement strand
CTACCACATGGTCTGCGGTCAGGTGCCTTACACGGGCACGACTTTCGAGGTCATGACCAAGCAGGTCCGGGAACCCCTCCCCTCCCCCAAGATCCACGTGGAGGCGCTGCCCGACGACCTGTGCGACATCATCCGCAAGATGATGGCCAAGGACCCCGCGAACCGATACGACAGCTATGAAGCGTTGCGCGACGACCTGACCAACCTGCTGGAAGGCAAAGCGGTGACCGCCGCCGGGTTCAGGGATCAAAGCATGGTAACTGCCGAGCTCGGTCTGGGTGCAAATGCCGCCCAACAAGCGATGAACCTGGCCATGGATAAGACGCAGTTGGCCAATCCGCCCAGCCGCCGCCGCAACACGCCGATCCTTATCGCCATCATCATCGTCGCCGCCGCCTTCGTGATCGCGCTCATAGCGATGATGCTCATGCCATAAGGCGCGGCTCTCGCCCGCCTCCCGGCCTCACGTTGAGCTGGCCGACCGCCAAGGAGAACTCGGGCTCTGCGGCCGCAAGAAGGCTCTGCGGTCGCAATAAGGCCCCCGAACGGCGCTCAGCAACCCCAGAGGGCTCACTTGAAGACCATGCCGGCGTACCCCACCACGTAGCTGCCGGAGCCCAGGGGCGAGTCCGCGCTCGTTGCCCGGCTCACAAGGACGCCTTCTTTGCCACCACGCGCGATAACGGCCGCCATCATGGCGACAGCCGGCAGCACGCCGCACATGGTTATCCCCTCCTGCCGGCACGTCCGATACAGGCCGTCCGGGCTGAGTTGCTCCATCTGGGCGATGGCCAACAGGTCGTTGCGGTTGACGATCTCCAGGGCGCGACTTCCGCTCTCGTGGGACATGTCGCTGCTTGCCACGATGAGGACGTCCTGCTCGCCGGAGCTTTCCAGCACACGCGCCAAACCAGCGCCGAACTCCTGGAGTTCGCCCATTCCTGCCGACGCGGTCACGCACACGAACGCCATCCGGACCCCGGGGTTGTGATACTGGATGAACGGCAGCACCACCTCGCCCGAGTGCTCGGGCAGGTGCGGCCTGTCATCGGCGGCCGTCATGGGCAACTCGGCCAGCCCGGCTGTCAGCCCCTCGTGGAGCGCGACCTCACCCAACGGAGTCTCCCACGACCCCCCCGTCCAGAGCGCGAAGGCAGGGCGGTCGTAAGCATGGCTCGGATTGAGCAGAACAACACTGTCCGGCACCACCACGCCGGCGAACGTCTTGCCCGCCACCGGCCCACTGAATGCGTAACCGGCGTGAGGACACAGCAGACCCAGCACGCGCTCCTTCTCCTCCACCTGCGGCGTGAAGGACCCGACGGTCTTTCGCAGTTGCCGGGCATCGCCCGGGTAGAACTGGCCCTGCACGACCGGCTTTCTGGACATTTCTCCACCTCCCCCGCCACGTTCGCGCCGAACTCAAAGACCGAAAGCAGACCCCCCTCATCTTACCGACCCGAACCGCCACAGGGCAAACGCGACCGCCGCGCCGCCCCAGAAGCCTCACTCATGCCCTGAAGCACAGTGCTCTGAGCAGAACCGCTGAAGCGTCTCGAAGTACGGCTCTGCGCCCACAATATAGGTGTCATTGTGATCGGCGCCTTCGATGACGTAGAGCTGCTTCGGCTCGGGCGCGGCGTCGTAGACCTTCCGGCCGTGCCGAATCGGCACAGTCCTGTCCTGACGGCCGTGAATCATCAGCAGGGGCACTTCCAGGCGCCCGATCTTCGCCAGGTTGTCAAACCCAGTGCGCAGGAAGAGCCCCACCGGCAGCACGGGCATCATCCGCACGGCCATGGCCGGCACGCTGTCAAAGGCGCTTTCCATGACCAGACCGGCCGTCTTCCTGCGCAGCGCGACGTGCAGCGCCACGGCGGCACCCAGCGACCGACCAAAGCAGACAATGCGATGCGGCTCGACTCCGCGCTCCCGAGTCAGGTAGTCGTAGGCGGCCTCCCCGTCGAGATACAGGCCGTACTCCGAAGGCGCCCCCTCACTCTTGCCGTAGCCCCGGTAGTCGAACAGGAAGAACGCCAGCCCCCTGTCGGCAAGCATCTGCGCATTGTCGGCACGGTGCGTGATGTTGCCGGCGTTCCCGTGGCACCAGAGCAACACCGGGCCCGCCACGGCATCATCTGTTCCAGCGCCGGAATGCCACCAACCGTGCAGCCTGACGCCATCGCGTGTCGAGAAGGCGCATTCTTCGACATCCAGTCCTGGCGGCTGCCAACTGACCAGCGGCTTGCGCGTCGGGTAGAAAATGAAGCGGTGCTCGAAAAGCAGCACGAGCGCACAAACCAGCAAGACCGCCACCGCCGCGGTGACCAACACGCGCACAGCCCGCGTCAGCCACACAGACAGGACGCTCGGACGCGGGGATGATTCTGAGTCCGCCGCCGGCACGCCACCTTCGCCGACCCGGGCTGGCTCACCTCCGGAGCGCGCGGCGAACACGACGCCCGCTGAAGCCAACGTCAAGGTCAAAGCCAATATCAGAAGCGGCACTCTCATCCCAGACCGTGACAGGAGAACATTGTGCAAGGCATCCCCAGAGAGGCACGAGGTCCATGCCGGGGGCTTACGTTCTTCCGGCGGGGGGACGACGGCGCATGCGCCGCCGGCTCACGGGACGGCCCAGAATCTCAGACCACACCACGGCCTCTTTCAGCCCGAGGCTGCGCAGCGCAAGCGGAGTTATCGCCGCCGCCTTGCGGGCCTCCCGGGGGGGCTTCACCGGCCCGGCTTCGGCGACCTTGATTCTCCGCGAGGCCTCTGTGCGTTTCCGGCGGGGCTGGCGGGGCGCTGCCGGCTTCTCGCGCGGCCGAGGAGCGGCGGCGACCGTCTCGGCGCCACCCCAGAAGGGACTGACCGTCGTCCTCTGTGGGCCGGCGGGCGCCTGGACCGGCGGCTCCAGCACCTCGGCGAGTCCCGTCTCCGCAGGCTTCTCCAGGGACCACAGGAGATCGCGCGTGGCCGGCTCCCTCTGAGGCCGTGCGGCGGCCGCCTGCACGTCCGCCCCCACTTGGGGCTGCTGGGTGGTCTCCAGACTGCTCAGGAACTCCTTGACCTGCTCCGGGCTGGCTTCGTAGTCGGGCTGGGAGGCCTGATCTTCTTCCATCTGCTGCGCAACACGCTGGAGCAGCCTCTTGAGGGCCCCACCGAACAGCAAGAACAACATCACAACGATGACGATGATCGCGTCCGCATTCATGCCCGGCGCCTCCGAAACTCCCACACAAGGCCGCCCGGCCGCTCAGCTCAGACAAAGCGACCCAGGTTCACGTCTTTGCATTCTAACATCACGGGTATCGTGTCCTCAACGGCGCGACTCAGGTGAGTGTGAATGCGGGCCTTGACACCCCCCTCAGCCGATCTGAAGATCACCCTGAACCAGCCCGCGCCGCCCGGATGGCCCTGACGTATCAGCGACGCTGCGCAGAGCCCCCGGAGCATGTACGGCACATCCCGATCGCGCACGCTCGAGAACACCAGCACCGCCGACCGAACCCGTGCCAGGATCAGGTAGTAAGCGCTGTAATACCGCTCCGTGGCGTCGCCCTCACGCAGCATCTTCTCCAGCGCTTGCGCGGCGTCGCTGTCATTGTCCATGGCACGCAGGGCAAGACGGGCGTAGGGGACCTCTCGGTGCACATCTTCACCGGCACCCGTACCCATCTTCAGGCCCTCCACGGTGTTGCCCGCACCCCGCAGAGCAAGCGCCAGACAGAGCGTCGGCAGATCGTCCACGGTTCTGTCGGCCAGGTAAGCCCGCAGCATATCGGCCCTGTCCCCCTCCTGCGCCACGAACAAGAGCTGCTGGGTCAGTTCCACCCTTGACTCGATGCCCGGCCCCGACAGGGCTGCCTCCGCCAGCCGGACAGAATCGCCAACACCGGCCTTGAACAGCCCGACAGCGGCGCGTCCTATCGGCTCGCAGTAGTCCTGTTCCCCGACGTGCTCCCCGCACAGAGCCTGCAGTTGCGCCAGCACAGCGGCACGGTCGCCGTCCAGCTCGCTCAGTGCGGCCAGCGCCGTCAGCTTCACCCAGTCGTCCTCATCCCCGGCCGCCTCCGCCAGGGCGCCAGAGGACGACCCCGGCGCGAAGCACTCCTGCGCCAGGTGCACCTCGACGGCGGCCCGCTTGCGGAGTCGCAGGAGGAGCCGTCGCCACCCGCCCGCGTCGCCGCCCGCCTCCCAGGCAAATTCCGGCCCGGTCTGCACCGCCGCCGCCCACTGCTGAAGGGCTGCATCGTGACCTTCTTCCCCGATGAGCCTGACGGCCCGCGCTGCGTGGGCCACACAGTCGAGGGCCGCTGAGATGTCGCGGACCAGGCCACCGAGTATGCGGCGCGCCGTTTCCTGCTCCAGCGCCCCCGCATCGGAGACCGCCCTTCCCGCAGCTTCCAGTTGCTGCTCTGAGAGCTTGTATGCGGCCGCCCACCTTCCCGCCGCGTCCCCGCCAACCGCGCGGTCCACCATGTAGGCGTTGGCGGCGTCGTCCCAACGGATCGCATGTGCTTCGCGGGCGAGCTCTCCGCGCCAGGCCAGAACATCGTCCACCTGCCCGGCGACGACCTCGGCAATAGTGCCCTCCCTCACGGCCTCAAGAGCGTATTCGGCCTCCTCCTGCATCAGGACGGAGACCTCCTCGTCGCTCGCCAGGCGTTCCAACCGACGCACGGTTTGACGAACCGGCAGCAGGCGCACTGCTTGCGCGCAGTCTCGAATGGCGGCGCAGGCGTGCTGCCGCACCTCAGTATCCGAGTCATCGAGGGCCGCAAGGAAGTAGCTGAACAGTTCCATCCCTATGGTCCGGGTGGAAGTGAACGCGATCTCCCGGCCCATCGCCCCTCGCCACCCGGGACCGCCGGGATTGCCCGTCATCACCTCGATGGCGCGACGCCGGCTCATTGCATCCGGATGTGTCTGGAGCACCCTGGCCAGCAGGGCCGCATCGCGCGTGTAGGACAGGGCGTCGGCAGCGCGGCTTCGCACTGACGCATCTTTATCTTCCAGAGCATCCCGCATCGCGTCCGAGTCCGCGATGTCCACCAGGCCGGCAAGCTCGTTGAGTGCATGGACCTTGTCGGAGGACGAGCCCTCGCGCAGGGATGTCTCAAGCGCCGCCACGACTTCGTCGAGTTCCGTCAGGCCGGCCCCTACAGCGCCGGCGCGGCCGCCGACCTGCAGGCCAATGTTGCCCGCCTCCCACAGCGAGAGCGCCTTATCGCCTGCTGTCTGCTGCGATATCTCCTCCGCAATCCAGCCGAGGCCCCCCTCCACCCTCAACTTCCGAAGCATCTCGCTGGCCCGCCGGGCCACCTCGAAATCGCTGTCGGTGACGGCCTGTTCCAGCACAGAACCGACCTGATCCACATTGAAGCGGTCCAGCATCAGCACGGCCTGCTGTCGCACCTCCGGCAGCGGGCAAGACATGGCTTCCCGCAGGTACTCCAGCAGCCTTGGCGACTGCCCGCCGAAGATGGCCGCCAGCATGTTCAGAACGGACGATACCACACGGTAGCTGGGATCGCTCAGCCTCTTCGCCATCAGCTCCACGGCGCGATCAGAGCCGATGGCCGCCAGGCACAGCACCGCTTCCTGGCGCACTTCCTCGTCCTCGTCCTCGCAGAGTTTCTCAACGGCCGGCAACGCCAGGTCCGATTTCACGAAGGAGAGCGCTTGAACGGCCTGCCGTCTGACCTGATCGTCGGCGTTGGTGACGATCACGCGAGCCAACTCGCTCTGCGGCTGCGAGAGGGCCTCCAGGATCGTCCCACGCAGCGGATGCAGTCCCGTCCCGACGATAAAGCCGAGGGTTCCCGTCGTGGTCCGCCGCACCGCAGGCGACTCATCAGTCAGGCCCTTCGCCAGGAGCAAGACGGCAGCGGGATCGGCGAAGCTCTCCAGAGCCTCAGCGGCGCGCCGCCGGACCGAAGCGTCGTCGGAGGCAAAACTCCGCCGCAGCAGTTCCAGCCCGCCGGGGCTGCGAGCCAGATCAACCACGAAGTCCGCAGCGGCCTCGGCCAGCAAGACGCTGCCGCTTTCCAGCGCAGCGTTTACGAGGGCGCCGGTCACGTTGTCCGGGGCGCCCGCCGACGTCTCAACAATGGCCTGACGAACGCCATCATCCGGCGCCTCATCCAGAACACGCCTGGCTTCGGCCTCGGCGTCATCCGCCCTTGCCACCCGGTCCACTGCCTGCCTGGCATAGGCCGCCCTCTCCTGCTGGCTCAGCCCCCTGCGCCGCGCCATGACAGACTCCCGCTCTTATGGACCCGTGGGAACCGATGCCGCCTCAACTGCGCGTTACGTCCTGGACTCCCCTTGCTGGGGCTCGCCGCCTATGGACTTACGCATGGACGTGTCGGCCTGGATGTTCCGCAGCGAGTAGTAGTCCATTACGCCGAGGTTGCCCTCGCGGAACGCCTGGGAGATGGCTTTGGGCACTTCGGCCTCGGCCAGCACGACCTTTGCGCGGTTCTCAGCCACCAGCGCCGCCATCTCCTGCTCGCGGGCTACGGCCATGGCCCGGCGCCGTTCAGCCAGCGCCTGGGCGACGCGCTTGTCGGCCTCCGCCTGGTCGCCCTGGAGCTTCGCTCCGATGTTGTCGCCGACGTCCACATCGGCTATGTCAATGGAAAGGATCTCGAAGGCCGTGCCGGCGTCCAGACCCTTCTCCAACACCCGCCTGGAGATGATGTCCGGGTTCTCGAGGACGATCTTGTAGGTCTCCGAAGAACCGATGGTGGTCACGATGCCCTCGCCGACACGGGCGATGATCGTCTCCTCCTTGGCGCCCCCGACGAGCCTTTCCAGGTTCGCGCGAACGGTCACCCTGGCCTTGGCCTTCAACTGGATGCCGTCCTTGGCCACGGCGGACACCGTGTCGCGGCCCCTGGCCGGGTCCGGACAGTCAATGACCTTGGGGTTGACGCTGGTCTGCACGGCCTCCAGGACGTCACGGCCGGCCAGGTCAATGGCACACGCCTGGTTGAAGAGCAACGGGATGTTGGCCTTGCTGGCGGCAATCAAGGCCCGGACCACGCTGGGCACGTTGCCGCGCGCCAGGTAGTGCGTCTCCAGCGCAACCGTCTCGACAGGCAGCCCCGCCTTGATGGCCATGATGCGGCAGTCAACTATGACCGTCGGCCTGACGCCCCGCAGCTTCATGCCCAGCAGCTCTAACACACGGACGTGGGCGCCGGCCAGCAATGCCTTGAGCCACAGGAAACCGTAACTGAAGGCAAAGATCAGAAACGCCAGACCTATGATTACGACGAACAGAACGATTACCACCAATGCGGCTTCCGCCCCACCACCTTCCTGCGCCAATACCGGATACATATATCTCACTCCTTCCCAAGAGCTATCAGATACTGCGCCCGTTCCATTTGCCTCTGCCGGGCATTCGCTGGCAAGAGCCCCGCCGGCGAACGCCGCCTTCACGTCGAGCAGGCATCGTCCTCATCCCGCCCCCGCTCGTTCTGCGGATGAAGCCGGCCCGGCCATCCTGGCATCTATCTCGGTCCGGACCGTCTCCACGACGCACACGCCACACACTTCGATAGCACAGGCACCGTCCAAAGTCAACAATATACGGGCGCGCCCCGCCCCCGGTTCCGCTCCTGAGAGCCACGACGGCCCACAACGGACAGATTCCCGCCGGAGGCGGACAAGCTTCGCCGCGCCCCGACTGCGCGGCTCAGTTAGCATGAAGGCCGTGCCTCCTGTATCGTTTTCGGAGAACCGTGGAGTTCTCTGGCGAACCCTTTCACAGGAGGAACGGCGCGATGGCTCACTGTAACGTATTGGCCAAGAATGGCAAGCGTATCCTGGTCGGCGCGCAGGACGAGGTTTTCGTGGGGCTGGATGTGCACACAGGGCACGTCAACGTGGCGGTCCGGCTCAACGGCCAGCAGGTGGCCCGCTGGATGAGCCCCCCGGCCAGCGCCAGGCTGGCCAAGAGCCTGCGCCCGTTGGGTACAGCCCTGCGCAAGGTCGTCTACGAGGCCGGCCCGACCGGCTACAACCTCTACCGGACGCTGCGTGCCCAGGACCTGCCGGCGGAGGTCTGGGCGCCCGGCAAGATGCCGCGGCCGGCGAATCGGTCCAACAAGACCGACCGCAAGGACGCGGCGACCCTGGCCGAGTATGCCCAGAAGGACCTGGGCGCGCCGATCGCCGTGCCCAGCTCCCAACAGGAGGCCGACCGGCAGGTGATGCGCACCCGCAACCAGTTGGTCAACAAGGCACGGCGGCTCAAGCAGCAGATCAAGAGCTTCCTTCACATGCACGGGATTGCAGCGCCGGCGGGTCTGGAAGGCTGGACGAGGGCCGCCATGGCGGGGCTGCACAAGCTGTCCCTGGGGCCGGAGCTGAAGTTCTGCCTGGACCTGCTCGCCGAGGAGCTTGTGCACCTGGAAGGACTCAAGAAGCGGATCGAGAAGAAACTGCGCGAACTGGCCCGCACTGGCCGGCATGCGGCCGGCGAGCGGCTGCTGCGCACGCACCCGGGCGTGGGCCCGCTGACGGCGATGAACTTCCTGCTGGAGATCTACCAGCCGGAGCGCTTCCAGGTGGACCGTCAGGTCAGCACCTACCTCGGGCTGGTTCCCCGGGTCAGCCAGAGCGGGGACCGGCGAGTGGAAGGCCCACTGATCCGGAGCGGTCGTCCCTCCCTTCGCTCGATGCTGGTGCAAGCGGCCTGGCAATGGGTGCGACAGGGCCGGGAAGGCACGGCCCTCTACCGGCGGCTCCTGCGCAACACCGGCTGCGCGCAGAAGGCCATCGTGGGGGTGGCCCGGCAGATAAGCGTCAACCTTTGGCACATGCTCCGGCGCGGGGAGGCATACCGCCCCGGGGGATAGGCGGGCCTGGGCGGAGGCCCGGCGACAGCAACGGCAACGCCAAACGGCGTCGCTTAAGGAGGGAAGGCCGGCAAGGCAAGTGGACACGGTGATCGACAGCGCGCACGGGACGCAGGGGAGGCATCGGGGATGACCACGTTGTCATTCTATAGCAGGCGAACACGACCTGAGCACGACCTCAGTTTCTCGGCTCCCCGAAAGCCAAGGTAGACTCCCTAACTTCTGCCACAGAGCACGAATAGGAGAATGACGCACCTGCCTCCCGGCGCACGACGAACACCTTGCCCCTTGACATGTGGCCTCATAGGAGAATGACGTGGCACAGGCGCCCTCGCCTGTGGTCCTCTCAGCCGGGGGCGGCTGAGCCACATTTTTCAACGGGCTGCTAGTCCTCGAAGTACCGGTAAAGGACCGCGAAGGTAAGCGCTATGATGGCGTAAGTTACCGCTCGGTAGCCTTTGTGCAGGTTCTCGGTGTCGACCCCGAGGGCAAACAGTATCGCCAGCAGGAGGGCACAGACCATCAGCACGGCCACGACGATCTTGCCCAGGGTTCTTGGCCGCATTGGTTGTCCTCTCTCAGAGAGTCGTCAGGAAGGCCGCACCGGCCCCCTCATTGCATAATCCGGGCGGAGATGAGTTTAGACACAGCCGACGGGTATGTCAAGGGCTTCCGCTGGCGCAATCACTCGTCTGCCTGGACCTTGATTTCGGACGCGGGGAACTTCTGACGGGTGCCGTCGGCCAGTGCCACCTCCACAATCTGAGAGATGACGGCGTAGTCCACCACGATGCCTTTGCCACCGGAGGTCACGACGGTCGCCCCGCGTCTGGGCAGGTGTTTTTTCATTTCTTTATACAGCTCTTCCTCGAACTTCAGGCAGCACTTGAGCCGGCCGCACGTGCCGCTTATCTTCGCCGGGTCGAGGGTGGACTTCTGGTCTTTGGCGAGCTTCATGGGGATGGGTTTCAGCGCGATCAGGAAGGTCCGACAGCACAGCTCTCGGCCGCACGGACCGATCTGCCCCATCAGCCGCGCCTCGTCGCGCACCCCTATCTGCCGCATCTCGATGCGGGTCCGGTACTCCTTGGCCAGGTCCTTGACCAGTTGGCGGAAGTCCACACGGCCGTCCGCCAGGAAGTAGAAGATGATCTTGCTGCCCCCGAAAAGGTGTTCCACGCCCACCAGTTTCATCGGCAGTTTGTGCGTTGCCATAAGCCCCTTGCAGAACCTGGACTCCTCCGCCTCGCGTCGCTGAACGATGTCCCTGTGCTTGTCGTAGTCGCCTGGGGTTGCTTTCCTGAGCAGCTCTCCGTCCAGAGCCTTCTCGTCGGGTTTCTGCTCGCGCACCAGCATCAAGTACCCCCATTCGACGCCCCGTGCGGTGCGCACTATCACCTCAGAGCCGGCCGGAGCGCCACCGTCGGGGACGGAGAACCGCCCTGTCTTGTCCATCGTTCCGAAGCGGATGATGGCTACCATTGCCATTGCGGATCTGGCCCCTGGCAAGATTCGCGATTGCCGACCTGCGTTTATTATACCGCACTTTGCCGCCGGTGTTGAGTGCGCATGGACCGGGCGGCGCCCGCCTTGCGCACGCTGCGCACAGGCCCGTCGCCGGGCTGCCGACACCGGGTCGGACGCCCGCTCCCGCGGCGTTCGTGTTTGGACAGCGTTGTCTGTGGCGGTATACTCTGGAGTCCGGTCGCCGGTTCTTCGGGCGCCTGGGCGGGTCCGGCGGGCTGCTGCGTGCCGTTGGCGAGTGCCCTGGGGACTGCGGGCCGATCCTGCGAGGGACGAGCATGACGTGGCGTGCTTTCTTGATTGGAGTCCTGGCCGTTGCGGGGATGGCTCACGAAGGTGGGCATCATGAAGTTCGCCGGCGGTCACGTCCTGCGTGACGCGCGCTTTTTCTTCATCGCCCTCATCCTGGTGGAGGCGTTCGTGGGCGGCGTTTCCTCCCTGGTGCGCACGATCAGCCAGGGCGCGATTCCCGCCTTCTGACCCGCCGGAAGGCGCAATCCGCCGGGGGGAGCGCCTCCTGCAACCCTTGGAGCTTGTCTTGACGACCGGAGTGCGATACGCTAGAGGTGGGTTGAAGCTGGCGTTGCGGGCAGCACTCATGCTTCATGTGCATACCTGTGTTCTGTGCACAAAGGGCCGCGGGACTGCCGGTGCAGTACGCCCAAGGGCCTACCAAGGAAGGTTCTCATGGATAAGGTGCAGATTGGTCTTAGAGCACAAGATTTCCACGAGAGCCTGAAGGAAACGCGATCATTTGGGCCGAAAGAGGCCCACTTCAGCAAGACCTTGCTGGTCGGCAAAGCAGCGGTTCTCGCAATGCACTTGCGGGGTCTGCTCTACGTTCGTGAGTATCCGCCACTTGTCTACGCGGCGGCAGAACTGGGGATTAGCGGCCTAGAGCTACCAGCGGTCCTGAGGGAGCTCGAGGTCGTAGACTTCGTCCGGGTGATCACGTCAGGCGGAATTGTCAAGCGTGTCGATATCCGGGTACCTGAGTTTCGGAGTGGCTACGAGGAACTGGGGGGCCGATGGGAGGACCTTGGCCCTTCCGAGATCGAACAAGCGGGCGTAGACACCTTGCAGCGGTTGATGCGGCTGCCAATGGGAGAACTTGATCTGACCAGCTCGCTCGGGCTGGATGAAAACGGCTCGTCAATACTGCGCGACGTGATGGAATCAGGCCAACTGCTTCGCGTGCAGACCGTGGCCGGAGAACGAGTTGTATACACACCGCTCGCTGTTGACGGCAACCCCGCAGACTATATTAAGTGGGCCGACCGGTTCCCTAGCGATGTGCCGAAGATACTTGGCACCCTGAAGGAGCATCAGGGCCTGCCCGCGAAGGATCCTCTTGTGACGGCT
The DNA here is from genome assembly GCA_030628375.1 of Planctomycetota bacterium. Taxonomy (GTDB): domain Bacteria; phylum Planctomycetota; class Brocadiia; order SM23-32; family SM23-32; genus DAOVRD01. The sequence goes on along the minus strand of DAOVRD010000109.1, from coordinate 100 downwards.
ACGAAGGCGTTCGAGGCCGCAGTTGTTACAGGCGTGATCATGCCTGTCCATGTGAAGGGCGCAACTGGAGAGCAGATGTTTCTCTTCGCTCCCCAAGGGG
>DAOVRD010000292.1 GCA_030628375.1 Planctomycetota bacterium | reverse complement strand
TTCTGCTCGGCCAGCTTCTCGATTTGGCCGACCAAGCCCCGGCGCAGCTTCACGTCCATGCGGCCGACCGGCCTCTTGGCCGGCCTTCCGCGTTTCTTCCTCGGCATTCCGAACACCTACTCATCTATTTCTTGTCTGAACGCCCTTCTAACGATTGCTGCACCGCGGTGCCGCGCCTCCGAGCGCGTCGCCGGGGAACGAGCCGTGACAACGGAGAGCGCCCGCGGCCGGTGAGTCTACAGAACTACTACATATAGCTGTGGCTTGACCGTCTGCCCACACCTGTGGTATGATGGTCGTGTCTGGATCGTCACCTGTGTCTTATTGGACGAAGAGAGGGTTGGTTATGCGAAAGAACCAGCATGTAGTGCCGCACAAAGACGGCTGGGCCGTCAAGCGGGAGGGCAGTGGCAGGGCAGGTTCCCTCCACCCGACGCAGCGGGATGCCATAGACAGGGCCAGGGAAGCAGCGCAGAAGGACGGCTCTGAGGTCGTCATCCATCGGCCTGATGGGAGGATCAGGGATAAGGACAGCTACGGTAAGGACCCGTTTCCGCCCAAAGACACGAAGCACTGAGCCCGAGGGCCCGCCAGTCGCTTCTGGCCAACTGACCCGACCACTCCTATCGGACGCCCAAGGGCCGCCTGCCTCCGGGGCGAAGGGCGCCGGGCTGCGGTGGGGAGGTCGGAACGCGTGCCAGCGCGTGCCGCTGCAGGCTCGATGCGAGGGCGCTTATCGCAGCGGCTATGTTGCTTAGCCTCGTTATTGTTAGCACGGAGGAGGAACGTTGAGTGGCGCGTCAATACCTGGCGTTTGACATTGAGACTGCCAAGGATGTCCCGGGCGAGGATTTCAACTGGCGTCCGCATAGGCCCCTGGGCATTTCCTGTGCAGCCACCCTCGCGGGTGACTCAAGCGAACCGATTCTCTGGTACGCCAGAACCCGGAAGGACCTGCCCGGAAAACGCATGAGTCAGGACGATGCTCATCGACTGGTGCAGTATCTGTCGAAGATGACGGCCGATGGTTTTAGAGTCCTCACCTGGAATGGGTTAGGCTTTGACTTCGACATCCTGGCAGAGGAATCGGGTGCTCTTGCGACTTGCGCGGAATGTGCGCTGGGCCACGTGGACATGATGTTTCATGTGTTCTGTTCGCTGGGCTACCCCGTAGCTCTGGATAAAGCAGCGCAGGGGATGGGTTTGCCGGGCAAGCCGCCGGGCATGAGCGGCTTCAAGGCTCCCAAGCTCTGGGCACAAGGCCACTTCGAAGAGGTCCTCGACTATGTAGCACAGGACGTGCGAACCGCGATGCAGATCGCACGAGCCTGCGAGCAGAGGCGGAGACTCGACTGGATAACGCGGAAAGGCACGAAGAGCTCAATGCCCCTCGGCAAAGGTTGGCTTACCGTGCAGCAGGCGATGCAACTTCCAGAGCCAGACACCTCTTGGATGTCTGAACCGCTGACGCGGAACAACTTCACGGGCTGGTTGTCGCCTACTTGACGGGGCGCAACAATGCGCGGACCCGGCCGCGGCGGGGCGTTACGGGTTGTGTTGCTGTTGCCCAGCAGTACGCACGTGGTGGTCGGCCGGTGCCCTCACTCTTGCGGCGTCACGAGGTCGAGGTGCACGACCTCGCCCGGCTCGATGTCCATCTCCCTTTCTCCGGCTTATCGCTCCCGGCATTACTCAGAGCGTGCAGGGGCTATCGAGTACGGGCCGACTGGCCCGGCGTAGAAAAAGGAACTGCCCGAGCATCTCAAGGAGGAAGGGATTACGCGAGCGGGACGGGAGAACGTGCTCTGGCTCGACGACCCCGTGGGCCCGCTCGGGTCCCGGCGCAAGTGACGGACGGCAGCCCCGTTCACCGACCGACTGGGCAGAGCCCAGGGCTGCCGCAACGTCCGGGTTCCCGGCTTGCGGATGGTGCTATACTGACAGAGGCAAGGTCCTTCGGGGCTCAGGCCGGTCGTTCGTGGCCAACAGGCTGTCGAGGACGCACGGACCTTATCCTCTATTGATCGAACCTGGGGGGAGCGATGAAGCAGAAGAAGGCAACGGAGGGCATCAGCCGGCGTGGTTTTCTGAAGGGCGCGGGCGCGGGGGCCGGCCTGGTAGCCCTGCCGCCCCTGGCGGGACTGGCCCCTGTGTTCGGCGCGGGGACCACGACCAGGAAACCCAACGTGATCTTCATTATCACGGACGACCAGCGCCGCGATATGTTCAATTTCCTGACCGAGGGCAGGGGCAAGAACCTCTCGCCCAACATCGACCGGCTGGCCTCCGAGGGCACGGTCCTGCTGGGCCAGCACTGCTCCACCCCCGTCTGCAGCCCCAGCCGTTTCTCGTGTCTGACGGGCCGCTATGCCAGCCGGACCCGCATGCGCTGGATGGTTTCGAGGGCAAAGAAAGAGGGGCAGTTCATCGTGACGAACGGCGCGGCCATCATGCCGGACGACGAGTGCCTGCCCAGGCTGCTCAAGCAGGCCGGCTACGCGACCGGCGCCGTGGGCAAGAACCACGTCATCCGCGTGCCCGACTGGAAGCGGGTGCCCGACGACGCTGACCCTCGTGCCCCGGAGGTCCGCACGGAACTGGAGCAGAACGCCGTCAGGATCCGCGAGGCCTTCGTCCGGTGTGGCTTCGACTACGCCGAGGGCATCTATAACAACAACCCGGTCGGCAACGGCCCTCGCGAGCTGGCGGTGCATAACACGGACTGGATCACCGCGGCGGGCCTCGAGTTCATAGACCGGAACAAGGACAGGCCCTTCTTCCTCTACTTCGCCACGACCGTGACGCACGGCCCCACGAGCAAGAGCCGCTCCTGGGGCGCCGACCCGCGCCTGAGCCCCGTGGGCGTCCTCGACGAGCCGCCGAACGTGCTGCCGTCGCGCGAATCGCTGCCCGAGCGCCTGAAGGAAGCGGGGATCACGGCAAGGGGACGGGAGAACGTGCTCTGGCTCGACGACGCCGTAGGGGCGCTCGTGGACAAGCTGGAGGAGCATGGCATCGCCGACAACACCATCATCTTCTACTTCGCCGACCACGGACAGGGCGCCAAGGGCAGCGTCTACGAGGGCGGCACGCGGAGCGTCGCCTTCGTGTGGCGCAAGGGCGGGTTCCCCTGCGGGGGTACGACGGATGCGCTCGTGTCGAACATAGACTTCGCGCCGACCATCCTCGACCTGGCCGGCACGCCGCCCCGACCGGAACTGTTCGACGGCAAGAGCATGCTCCCCGTGCTTGAGGGCAAGACGCGGACGCACCACGACTCGCTCTACTTCGAGATCGGGTACACCCGCGGCGTCCTGAAAGACGGCTGGAAATACCTCGCCTTGCGCTATTCCGACCATGCCAATAACCTGCCGCTGGAAGAGCGCCAGAAGCTCCTCGATGGCGCGAACCGCTACCTGACGTCCTGGGGCCGAAAGCCCCACAACACCGATCCCATGGCGCCCTTCAGCCACTACAGCCTCGTGCCCGGCGGCAGCGACACCGAGTTCGGCACGATCGGCAAGTTCCCCGCCTACCACGACGCCGACCAGCTCTACGACCTGGCGACGGACCCCGGGGAGCAGAAAAACCTGGCCGCGGACCCACGATACGCGGAGAAGCTCGCGGAGATGAAACAGGAGCTTAAGAAGCACCTGGCTGAGGTGCCCGGGCCGTTTGCTGAGTTCAAACGAGGCGACACGGGCGATTAGGGCCGGCGTTTCGCGGCGCTTGCAATGCGCTGTTCATTGTGGTATAGGTCATGGTCTGGCAATGGCCGTGGGGGGAGAAGTCAGAGGATCTGAGTTCGGGTCAGGCCAGTTCTATCCGAGCAGGGCGTTGCCAGGATTACACGGAACGGTGGGGGCCGGCTCGTCAGTTGGTCTGAAGCTAGCGCTGCCCTGAGGGGGGAACGCGAGGGCGGCGTAAATGGCTGATACTGATGTCGGCTCCAGCTTCCAGCAGGTTCCAGCCATCTCCTTGTCTACCTCGCGCCTCGTCCATAACTCACTCTCGCAGGTGCCGATCTTGCCGGATCGCGAGGGAACGGCCCCTATGGTTCGGCAAAGCAAAGGAGGTCAGACAAGTGAACACAACCAACGCACATCCTCCCCGCATCCTTATCACCGACGACGAAGAGGATACGCGGTGGACGCTCACAGCTCTTATGAAAAGGGAAGGTTTCGAACCGTTAGAGGCCGAGGATGGCGAGACCGCACTGAGGATCATGCGGCAGGAACTGCTTGACGCCGTGATACTGGACATCAGGCTGCCGGACAAGAACGGTATGGAGGTCCTCAAGGAAGCCAAGAGATTCGACGCCAGAACGCCCATCATCCTGCTAACGGGTTTCCGGGGCCTGGTCTCCGCGGAAGATGCGGTGAGCAGCGGCGCATACTGCTATATGACAAAACCTTTTGAGGTGGCTGAACTCATTGCTATTGTCCGGGAGGCCGTCAAGAGCCACTCCCTGAAGCCGTGGCGTCACCCTCGCCGTTCTGCGGAAGAGGGTGGGGTCTCTTTGCGGGAGATAATGGGCTCCAGCGATCAGATACGCCAGGTCATGGCTGACGTAGAGCTGGTGGCGCCAACCAACTTCACGGTGCTCGTCACGGGCGAAACCGGTTCGGGCAAAGAAATGGTGGCCAAAGCCATCCATCACCTGAGCCCCCGGACCAGTACGCCGTTTGTGCCGGTGGACTGCGGCTCCATCCCACCGGCGCTGCTCGAAAGCGAGCTGTTCGGACACGAGAAGGGATCTTACACGGGGGCGGACCGCTCTGAACCGGGGAAATTTGAGATCGCATCGGGAGGCACTCTATTCCTCGACGAGATTTCGAACCTGCCGCTCTCCGTCCAGCCCAAGCTACTGCGTGCCCTGCAAGAGAAGAAGATCTGGCGTGTCGGCGGCAAGAAGCCCATAGAGGTTGATATTCGCGTGGTGGCGGCCAGCAACCAGGACCTGGGCTCAATGATGGAGGCGGGGCTCTTCCGGCGCGAGCTTTACTACCGCTTGAACGAGTTCAGCGTAACAGTACCGCCTCTGCGCAAGCGTCGAGCAGACCTCATCTTCCTGGCAAAGCAGTTCCTGGAACTGACCAACGAGGAACTGGAAAAGAATGTACTGGGCTTCTCGGACGACGCCCTGGAACAGCTCCTGTCCTACGAATGGCCGGGGAATGTGCGAGAGCTGCGCAACGTTATCCGCCGGGGAGTGCTGGTGGCTGACACCTACATCACTGGCGCGGACCTGGACATTTCAG
>DAOVRD010000384.1 GCA_030628375.1 Planctomycetota bacterium | reverse complement strand
GTCGAGTACCTCAAGCGGTTCTTCTGAGCGGCTTCGGGCGTCACGGCCTTGTGAAGCCGAAGGGGAGGAATGATCTTATGACGTCTGTTTTCCGTGAACGCATGCTTGCCGCGTACGGCGCCGCCATCGGGCAGAAGCGGGACGAACTTGTGACGCCGGCCCTTATCCTCGACCTGGACGTGGCCCGGCGCAACATCGCCTTCATGGCCGAGCGCATGAGCACGATGCCGGCCAGCCTCCGGCCCCACGTCAAGGTCCAGAAGTCCACGGAATTGGCCAGGCTCCAGATCGAGGCGGGCGCCATCGGCGTCTGCACGGCGACGGTGTGGGAAGCCATCGTTATGAGCCGCGCCGGAATCGAAGACGTGCTGATTGCGAATGAGGTGTGCGGCCAGGGGAAGGTCATGGCGCTGGCCGAAGCCGCAAAGGAGGGCCGGCTGACGGTAGCGGTTGATGATGCCTCGAACGCCGCCGACCTGTCGGACGCCGCGTCAGCGGCTGGCAGCAGCCTGGAAGTGCTGATCGAGGTGGACGTAGGCATGGGCCGCGGCGGCGTTCGGTCGGCGGAGGAGGCCGTGAGCCTGGCGCAACGCCTGGCAGGGCTGTCGGCCCTTCGCCTGCGGGGCGTCCAGGGCTACGAGGGTCACTGCATGCTCGAGCCCGACCGGGACGTGCGCATCCAGAAGGCGCATGCGGCGATGGCGCATCTGGGCGAGGTCGTCGAGCGGCTGGCCGCGGCGGGCTTCGAGTGCGAGGTCGTGTCGGCGGGCGGCACGGGCACATACGACATAACGGGAGCCAACCCGCTGGTGACCGAGGTGCAGGCGGGGTCCTACGTTTTCATGGACAAATTCCACGGCAACCTCGTGCCGGGCTTCTCACGCGCCTTGACCGTGCTGGGCACGGTCATGATCCAGCACGGCGATACCATCGTGCTGGACTCGGGCCGCAAGTCCATCGGGATTGATTTCGTGCTGCCGACGATGGTGGAATATCCGTTCTATCAGGCCCGTTACTTCGCCGAGGAGCACGCCCTCTTCGATGTTGACGACAGGTGCAGGCTGAAGCTGGGCGACACGGCCGAGCTGGTCCCCGGCTACGCGCCCTCGACGGTCAACCTCTACGACGTCTACCACGTGGTCGAGGATGGCGTCGTCGTGGACATCTGGCCCATCATCCCCCGGGGTCCGGGACACGGCGGGATCCTCCAGGAGGGGCATATGCGATGAAACGAGAAGCCCGCCTCATCTCCGCCGGGGAGTTCGACCGGCTCTTCGAGAGCGTCTGCAACTGGGGCCGATGGGGCCCTGACGACGAGCGCGGGACGCTCAACTACATCACGGGCGATCACATTCGCAAGGCCGCCGCCCTGGTGCGGTCCGGACGGACCGTCTCGCTCTCCCTGCCGATCAACAAGGTGGCCGGCCCGGACAACCCCAGGCCTCCGGCGCACTACATGGTGCACACCTATGATCCGTCGGACACGACTGGGCAACAGTTCGCCACCGACTACCTGGCGGCGGAGTTTCACGGCGACTGCCTCACGCATATTGACGCGCTTTGTCACGTCGCCTACAAGGGCAAGATCTACAACGGGAAGCCCCTGAGCAGCGTCACGTCCGAAGGTGCCGGTATCCAGGACATTACGGCGTTCGCGCATGGGGTGGTGGGAAAAGGAGTGCTGCTGGACATGCCGCGGCTGCGCGGGACCAAGTGGATAGAGGTTGGCGAGGCGATCGGGCCCGAGGAGATCGTGGCCGCCGAGGAAGCCCAGGGCGTCCGGCTGGACGAAGGCGACATCCTGGTCTTCCGTACGGGTCACCACCGTCGCCGCCTGGAGCTGGGCTCGTGGGACGTCGGTTACGACGGCGAGGGAAGGGCCGGCCTGCACGTGAGTGCGATCCCCTTGCTGCACGAACGCAAGGTCGCGGCCTTCTTCCCGGACGGGGACGGGGAGACGGTGCCCGGCAACGTCGAAGGTGTGCCCTACCCGATCCACGCGCTCCAGATCACGGCCATGGGCATGGTGTGCGCCGACAGCCTTCAGTTCGAGGAACTGGTCCAGGTCTGCGAGTCGGAGGGGCGGTGGGAGTTCATGGTTGCTGCTTCCCCGCTGCGCCTTCCGGGGGGAACCGGCACGCTGTTCAATCCCATCGCGATCTTCTGAGAGAACTGCAGAGGGCCGGAGATGGAGGGAAATGGAGGATGCGCGAACCGAAGTGCTTTGCTGAGAAGCTCTGTGCGCCCGAAGGGCCGGTGATCGGGCCGAACGGTTGGCTCCTGAACGTGTGCAGCTTCACCCGGGACGAAGCCTGGCCCACCCGGGGAGGCGACATCACGGCCACGCACGTATCCCGGCCCTGCCAGACGCACACGGTGTTCAATACGTCCACGCCGGCGGCCGTGGGCATTCCGGCCGCCCTGGCCTTTGGGCCTGACGGCTGCTTGTATGTGACCGACGAGGGCCGCCGGGCCATAGTCCGCGTCACCCCCGAGGGGGAGCAGACGGACTTCATCAGTTCCTTCCAGGGCGAACCGATCAACGGCCCCAATGACCTCTCCTTTGATTCGGAGGGCAATCTGTTCTTCACCGACCCTTACACCAGCAGTCTGGCCAACCGGATCGGAGCGGTTTACGGTTACCAGTGGGCTACGGGTCAGCTCCACAAGATCAGGGACGGAATGGCCTTCCCGAACGGCATCGTCGCCTGCGAGGGTCGCCTATACGTGGCCGAGACCTGGACGAACAAGGTCTGGGCGTACGACATCGTCGGGCCGGGCCGGGCCGAGAACGAGTCGGAGTTCTGCACGCTTCCCCCTCTGGACGTTGACGGTATTCACGGCCCGGACGGGATGGCGTTCGACGCGGATGGCAACCTGTATGTCGCGACCTATCGGTCGGGCTACGTCTATGCCCTCGATTCTGCGGGGCGGCTGATCGAGAGCATTCCCTCGGGCGGGGAGAGCCCGACCAACGTCTGCTTCGGCGGAGACGATTTCGACACGTTGTTCGTGTCCGTGGACGATCTGGGCGAGATCGTGACTATCCCGGCCGGCGCGCAAGGGCAGAGGCTGAACTTCTGTCCCTCGCTGCGTGCCGACCACCCGTGGGCGAAGATGCTTCCTCCGGCTCCTTAGCCGCACCCAAGGACGACTGGAGACCGGAGGCGGCATTAGGCTGGAGACTGGAGGCTTGTGCGCCTCTGGCGCATACCTGCGGTCTACAGCCTGCGGTCTACAGCCTGCCGTTTTGCTAGAGGCTCCTTAGCCGCACCCAAGGACGACTGGAGACTGGAGGCGGCATTAGGCTGGAGACTGGAGACTGGAGACTGGAGGCTTGTGCGCCTCTG
>DAOVRD010000307.1 GCA_030628375.1 Planctomycetota bacterium | reverse complement strand
GATGGTTCTGCGCCATGCGCACGTAGAACTCCGCGTGGCGCGCGTAGCCGTTGGTCTGGTCAGCGTCGGGAGCCTCCCACTCGTAGTGGCCGAAATGCGGCTGGGAAAGGGCCACGAGCATCCCGGCATCGTCCGCAGCCCTCAGGACCTCCGTAAAGCTCAGGTGGGCGCCCGGCTCGCAGCCGTAGTTGTGCGTGTAGACGAAGTTGATTCCGAAGCTCTGCAGCCGCAGCAGGCTCTCCTTGGTCGCCTCGTAGTTGGCCAGGGCCGCCCCGAGCTGGGCGTTGTCCAGCGGGACGGAGGACAGGAAGATGCGCGTGCCGTTCAGGTAGAAGTCCCGTCCGTCAATCCAGAACTCGCGGAACCCGAAGCGCACCGGCAGCGCGGCGTCCAGCACCTTGCCCGCGCCATCCAGCAGCGATAGGCCAAAGTCGTACTGGTTCTGAGGCGTGTGGATGTCCCAGAGCTTCTCGGGCTTCCAGGCCTTGCTGAACGCGATGCGGCCGTCTTTGAGGTCGGCCGCCTTGAAGGCCCTGCTGGTGAACTCCCCGACGCTACGGCCGTTGTCCGTGACCTCGGCCCCAAGGGCGTAGCGCCCGTCCGGGTCCAGGCCCTCCAGCGCAGCGTCGAACGTGATCTCCCACTCGCGCACCGACGTGTCCACCTTCACGTCTGCGATGCGCGCGCCCGGGGGCGTCCCTACGAGGTAAACGTCGCCGCACAGGCCGCGGCGCTCCACCGATCCCCTCACTTCTCTGGCCGCGTTGGTGTCGCTAAACGAGAGCATGACGGCCCTGAGCGGCATGGCCAGGACATGGATGCTCAGCACGTGCTTGCCCCCGGGCCGGCAGGCCGACGTGATGTCCACCTCGCCCCGCGGGAACCGTATCTCCCCCGTCTTCTTCCCGTCAACGTAGACCGCAGCAAGAGAATTCAGGTATTCGGCGTACACGGTGATGCGGCGCCCGGCCCATTCGGCGGGCACGGTGATCTCTCGCTGGTACCAGGCCGCAGTGATCTCCCGCAGGGGCTGCTGTGCCCAGCCCGGATGTGCATAGACCGTCTGGCTGTCCTTGTGCATCCAGTTGGTGATCCCCGGCCAGGAGCCGGGGACCTTGAAGTAGCCCCACCTCCCGGTGGGCACCGCGTCCGCCGCATCTCCGGCCGGCTGCCAGCGCCAGAGGCCGTTGATGCAGATGCGCTCCCGCGTCGGCGTTGACTCGCGGTAAGCCTTCCCCAGGTCCCAGACAGCCTTCACGCCTTCGGGCAGCACCACGTCCGCACCCCTCTGACCGGCCGCCTGTCCCACCACGCCGCAAGCAAGGGCCACGACCACGCAAACCGCTAACCCGCACCTCTCCGATCCCTGACGCATGACAACTCCTCCGCCGGCGGACCTGCCCGGCTCGACGCAATGGACGCACCATTCTCCGAACACCGCCCTTGGTGCCGGTATCAACTTCTTCACCCGCCAACACGTGCGGAACAACGTTCCGATGCAGTGTATGCCAAGAGTCATTCCCGTTCAACAGAGGCGACTTGCTCGGATCGCGGCCTCCCTCACCGACCGGATGTCGAAATGGAAAGCCTCGACGTTGGCCGCGTCGAAGAACTCGCGGTCGTAGGATTTGGTATCGAAGAAGGCTATTGTGACAGGCTCAGCTATCCGTCCTCACCCCTCCTTCGAGCGAAGCATGGTGAGCAGCATCTTGAAACGCTCCTCGGCCTTCACTGCGTGCGCGACATTGGCAGGCATGAGCAGCGCCTGTCCCGCTCCCACGCTGCTAGCCTTGCCGCCCACGGTGAATGCGCCCTCGCCGTCGAGGACGTGGACCAAGGCGTCGAACGGCGCGGTGTGCTCGCTCAAGCTCTGACCCGCATCGAAAGCGAAGAGAGTGATCGTCCCCGCCTTGTTCTCGACCAGCGTGCGGCTGACGATGCTTCCCTCGGCGTAGCTCACGAGCCCCGCGAGGTCGAGAACCTCGCCAGCGGGCATCTTCGACTTGCCCGACGAATCACTGGCCGTGGCCTTCTCCTTCCTCGCCATGCGCTTCTCCTTCCTGGCCGTGATGCGCACCGCCCGACGTGATCGTGTTGTGGAGAGCCGCGCGGGCCTCGTCCACAATCGCCACTTCACTTTCGAGCGGCTCCAGTTCCCGGAAGGAATCGGCGTATGCCATCCGATACCGGTCCCGGTCCTGGCTGCGGTAGGTGTGGATCATCCGGCGACCCGGCGAGGGGTGCTGGAATGAGGTCCACCGCCTGCTCGTTAGGCCAGAGCCTTCAGCTCTTCCAGCCTTTCTCGGATCGGCAGGTCGTTGGGGCACTTCTCTTCACATTCCCCGCAGGCGCTGCAGCGGGCGGGCTGCTTTTCTTCACTGAGGCCTTCAAGCGCCTGGCGAGCCCATTCCTCGAGCCCGAAGACCTTCCAGTTCTTCCAGATCTCCATGAGCCGCCATATCTCGAGTCCCTCCGGGCAGTCAGCGCAGTAGCGGCACGCCGTGCAGAACTGATCTCCCAGCTTCTCGCGCAGCTTGTCAACGCCCTCGCATATCTGGGCGAACGTGGCTTCCTCCGGATCGAACTCCCGCACAGTGCTGACATTCTCCTCCAGCATCTCCAGCGTGTTCATGCCGGAGCACGCCGCACTCACGTCCGGGTTGGAGAGCACGAACCGCAGCGCCAACGCAGGTGTGGGAAGGTCCATGGCGACCGCTTCCCGAATGGCCTGGGAAGGATAGCCCAGCAGGCCGCCGGCCACCGGGCACATGGCGATCACACCGACGCCCAGTTCCCCCGCGCGCTTGATCACCGGTTCGTACGTCCGGTTGAGCATGTTATAGGGGACAGTGATGCAGTCGAAGATGCCCGTCTCGATGCAGCGAATGAAGTTCTCCGGCGTGTCGTGGCCAGTGAAGCCAACAAACTTCAGCAAGCCCTCGTCCTGGGCGCGACGGATGGCGTCAAGCACGCCGCCGCGCTTGAGCAGATGCTCCATCATCTTCCACCGGAACCAGCCCACCTGGAAGAACTTGAAGTGATCCAGGCCCAGGATGTCGAGTTGCCGCTCGATCTCCTTGCGGAAGAGGTAGGCCGTCTGATCGGGCCCGATCCGCTCCTTGCCGGAGACAATGACGCCGGCCGTCTTCTCCTTCAGTCCGGGCGCGGTGCGATGCTGGCAGGTGCCCCCGAGGTAGTAGCGCGTGGTCTCGAAGTAGTTGATGCCGAGATCAACCGCCCTGGAGATCAGCTTCTCATTCAGCTCCGGGTCGTCCTTAAGGCGCATGCAGCCAATGGCAAGCGCAGAAACCATGTAGCCGGTCTTGCCCAGAGGGCGATAGCGCATGGTCTCGTCGTTCCGGATCAGCGGCTCGTCGTGGGCCGGTGTTACACCAGTCATCCGATTCTCCTGCGTTATGAGAGGGCAGCGAGGCGAGGACGCGTCACGATAGATCGCCGTGATGCGATGGCCAGGTTGGGGGCCTCAGCGACCGGTGTTCATCATACAATGCGCAACTGCCGTTGACAACTGAAGGGATCGCGAGGCCGGCGGGACGGGCGGCAGGTCGGAGAGAGGTACCAAGGGTCGCCATAGAAGTAAGGGCACGGCCCGCCGTGCCCCTACGAAAGCGGATCCGGCCTACCGGCGTGGCGGACGCGCAATGGCCACACCACCCATATACAATGGTGCCTAAGAGGCGGGCACAACGTAACCGTCTTTCTCCAACAGCAGCAGGATTCTCTGCGCTCCCTCCTCAGGGGTGATGTCCGTAGTGTCCAGCACAAGCTCGGCGTCGTCCGGCTCTTCGTAAGGATCGGACACGCCGGTGAAGTCCTCGATGATGCCCGCTCGAGCCTTGGCGTAGAGTCCCTTGCGGTCGCGCTGCTCACAGACATCTACGGGCGTGGCCACGTGGACCAGCAAGAAACCGCCCCCCTGGCTGATCATCTTTCGCACGTCCTTGCGTGTCCTGTCGTAGGGCGCAATGGGAGCACAGATGGCAATGCCCCTGTTCTTGGTGATCTCGGAAGCGACGAAGCCGATCCGGCGGATGTTGATGTCCCGATCCTCCTTGGAGAACCCCAATTCGCTCGACAGGTTCTTGCGCACAATGTCGCCGTCCAACAAGGTCACAGGCCTTCCGCCCATCTCCAGCAGCTTCACGAGCAACACGTTAGCGAGGGTGGATTTGCCGGCACTGGGCAGCCCGGTGAAGAAGACAGTGAATCCCTGACGACCACGAGGAGGATAGGAGCGGCGCAGTTCCTGTACCACTTCCGGAAAGGAGAACCAGTCCGGTATCTCGCGCCCGCTACTGAGTCTCTCGCGGAGCTGGGTGCCGGACAGTGTCTTGCTCTGGCAGCCGTCCGGCACCTCGTCGGCCGGCATGTAGCAGTCACGCTCCGGCACGTATACCATCATCCGGAAGGGGACCATTACTATCCCCATTTCGGCCTCGTACCGGCGGATCAGTTCCTGGGCCTCGTAAGGGCCGTAGTAGGGTTGCCCGGAGGTGTCCGTGCCCGGCCCCGCGTGGTCCCGGCCGACGATGATGTGCGTGCAACCGTAGTTCTTCCGAATGATGGCGTGCCATACCGCTTCCCGCGGTCCTGCCATCCTCATGGACAACGGCAGAAGGCTCAGCATGGCAGTATGCTGGGGGTAACGGTTCAGGATGGCCTGGTAGCAGCGCACGCGGGTGTAGTGATCCACGTCCCCGGGCTTGGTGGCCCCTACGACAGGGTGAATGAGCAGATTGGCTTCGAGCTCATGCGCAGCACGGAGCGTCAGTTCCTGGTGAGCTCGGTGCATGGGATTGCGGGTCTGGAACGCCACAATCCTTCGCCAGCCCATGCGCCGGAAGCGCGCCCGCACCTCGGCGGGCGTCAGCCGCAGTTCACGGGAGTCATAGTGAACCGGCAAACGGATCCCTTGCAGGCGGCCACCTATGTACACGGGTTGCGT
>DAOVRD010000333.1 GCA_030628375.1 Planctomycetota bacterium | reverse complement strand
GGCTTGCTTACAGTTCATCGTAGTGCCCTGGCTGCCCGATCGGCTCGGCCCGCGTCAGATCTCGGCACGCATTCTCAATGCCGTGGACTGTGCGGGCGACCGTGAAGTTGCAGGCTCTTGCCGCGTCCTCCAGGCTCAGGCCCGCCGCCGTCACCAGCAAGAACGGCTGCCGGACGGCGCGCTTCATGTCCCGAATGCAGAAGAAAAGCCTGGCGCGTCGGGACTTCAGCTTCCCGCGCTTCATGTCGTCCACCAGGTCCGTCAGGCCGAACGGCTCGGGATGGGTGGCGGGAACCGCGTTCTGCGTGGTCACGGCATAGAGCCAGCTTCTGAAGGAGCTGAATCCCTCCACCGGGAGGCGGTAGGCTGCCAGCAGCGCCCACACGTTCCGCACGCACTGCGCTGCCGTCTCCTGCTTGCCGATGCTGAGCAGCAGATACCAGTAGAGCTCGTCGCGATAGCGCTCGGCCAGGCTTTCGAGTGCGGTGTCGTCCCCCCTGACGAAAGCCTGCCACAGCTCCTCGTCGGTCGTGGCGTCGGGTTGTGTGGGTGGTCGCTCGCTGCTCATGGGAATTGCCTCTGCCGTGCCGGTCGCTGCCGCACATTCTAATACGGCCGGTGCGCGGCCCGCCAATGTAACCGGTTGGGCAGCGGTTGCGCATGAAAACCCTCATTGGGGGTAGTAGAATGCCCCCAGGGACGGATCGCAGCTTTCGCTCGTCGGGGAACAGCTCATGCGAATAGGGATCGGCTACGACATCCACAAGTTCGGGACGAACGGCATGCTGGTGCTGGGGGGGGTCGAGTTCGCCGGCCAGCCCCGCCTGCTGGGACACAGCGACGGGGACGCCGTCATGCACGCGGTGGCCGACGCTATTCTGGGCGCTGCTGCCCTCGGAGACATCGGCGAGCATTTTCCGGACACGGATGACGAGTGGAAGGACGCGGACAGCGCCCGAATCCTTGCACTGGCGGCCGGACTGGCGGCCGAGGGGGCTGGCCTCAAGCCTGTCAACGTGGACGTCAACGTCATCGCCGAGCGCCCCCGCCTGGGCGGCAAGAAGAAAGATATGCGGGCGCGGCTGGCGGAGATACTGTCGCTCCCTCTGGACAGCGTGAGCGTCAAAGCCCGCACCGCCGAAGGGCTCGGCCCTGTCGGCTGCGGCGAAGCCGTCGAGGTGCAAGCCGTCGTACTGATGGAGGGTGTGCAGCAGCCTGTTGAAAAACAGACACCTTCCGAAATACCCAATAGCCGAGCGCCCTAGACTCCCGTGTCTGTGTGGCACAGGCGCCGTGTAGCTCAGGCGCCCTCGCCTGAGTTCCGGCCATTCCCATCCGCCGCAGCCGAGGGCGGCTGCGCTACATTACCAGCCGAGCCTCCGTCGCTCCTGTCGGAGCTTTGGAGCCTGCGAGGGCGGCTCAGCCACATTCTTCAACGGGCTGCTAGAACTGACGGCCCCGGATCGCGCTGCTGGCAGCAGGCGAGGGACGTCCCGGTTGAGTAGGGGCACGGCGCGCCGTGCCCTCCCCGCTTCACTCAGGGCGCATTCGGGGCGAGTCTTCAGTCGCTTTGGGCAAGCCGCCGGGACTTCTCCGTGGCGGCCACTACGGCATCTGCGAAGGCCTTGCGCACGCCTGCGTCCTCCAGCGCGCGGAGCCCCTCGACGGTGGTGCCCCCCGGCGTTGCGATCTGGTCCACGAGCTGACCGGGGTGCTTGCCGGTTTCGAGCACCATCCTGGCTGCCCCCAGGACCGTCTGCGCCGCCAGCTTCGTGGCGGTCTGACGCGGCAGGCCCATTTCGACGCCCCCGTCGCTCAGGGCCCCTATGGCCAGATAGACGTAGGCCGGGCCGCTCCCGCTTAGCCCGGTGACGGCGTCCATGTGCTTCTCCTCCACGCGCACGCACAGCCCGACGGCGTTGAGCATCTCTTCGGCCAGCGCGGCGTCCTGTTCGGTCGCGCCGTCCAGCGTGCAGTAGGCGGCTGCTCCCGCTCCCACGAGCGCAGGCATGTTCGGCATGACGCGGATCAGCCGATCGGTGCCCAGTAGATCCCGCAGCGCGGCGAGAGTCACACCCGCCGCTATGGAGACGACCAGGTGCCCGGATGTGATCCGGTCGGCGATCTCTTCAGCCACGAGGGGCACGACATTGGGCTTCACGCTCAATACCACGACCTCGCACGCCTCAACCAACTGCAAGTTGTCCGCCAGGACGTTGTCTCCTATCTTCTCCGCGAACACGGCCCGACGCTCCGCCGAGGGATCGCTGGCGTATAGCCTGTCTGCGCTGGCGGCCCCGGCCCTGAGCATGCCGTCCAGCAGCGCCTGCGCCATCGAGCCCGCTCCGATGAATCCCACCTTGCGCTCTATCATCTCCCTCTCCGTGCGAACCTGCATCAGGCAGCTTGAAACGCTCGGTATTATTGGCAAAACCGGCGGAGTTTGCAATAATCGGCGCTTTGGGGCCAGGGCGCCCGACCTGCGCTTTCCGGGCGGCGAAAGGCGCTTGCGGAGCACCTAAGCATGTGTATAATATAGGATGGGCTATGAGCGATTCGGCTACAGTGTTTGCGGCCTTGCTCACGACCGGCCCCTCGCCGGCTGAGGACGGCGTGCTCGAGGCGGCGGCCGTGCGCGCGGATCGTTCCGAGGCGACAGTTGAGTTCAGACAGCTCGCCGACCCCGGCCCCCTCTCCCCC
Source organism: Planctomycetota bacterium (assembly GCA_030628375.1). Taxonomy (GTDB): domain Bacteria; phylum Planctomycetota; class Brocadiia; order SM23-32; family SM23-32; genus DAOVRD01. The sequence continues at coordinate 1,682 of DAOVRD010000333.1, read as the reverse complement.
GTGCTGAAAGAGTTCACTGGCCTGGCGGACCGCGACGTCCGGGGCAAGCCCGCGCCGTCCGGGGTGCTCCGGGAACTGCTGCGGTTTTGTAAGGGCGCACCCGTCGTCGTATGGGACGCCCCGCTTTTCCGTGCGTTCCTGGAGGGCGGCGGGCTGAAGGCGCGTCAGTGTTTGGACGGTTTGCGTCTGGCGCGGATTGTGCGGCCGGGGGCCTCGGACTACTCGTTGGAGAGCATCGCCGCCGGCCTGGGCCTGGGGCGGGAGCCGGTGCGCCGCGCCCTGCCCCGCGCTCGACTGCTCGCCCGCATGTGGCGGGGCTTGCTGGACGAATTGGCCCAACTGCCCGCGGCCGCTCTGGACGTCGTTTGCCGGACGGCCGAAGCGGCCGGCGATCCGCTTGCATCGGTCCTTTCGGAGGCCGCAAGCGCAGGCGGCGACCTTGCGCTTTCATCCGACCCGGACAGGGATCTGTTGGAGCTGTTCGCCGACCAGCGCGAACTGTTCCGGCGCGTGCAGAAGTATGACCGGCCCGAGCCGGCAAACGATCCCGTGCCGACGGAAGCGATTCGCAAGATGTTCACGCCCGGCGGCCTGATCGGAAGGCACATGCCTGGCTACGAACAGCGCCGGGAGCAGACGGAGATGGTGCAGGCGGTGTGCGAGGCGCTCAACGGGCCTCATCACCTTATGGTCGAGGCCGGGCCGGGAACCGGCAAGTCCATGGCCTACCTCCTGCCCGCCATCGCCTGGGCGCATACCAACGGGGACAAGGTCGTCATCTCGACCAATACCAAGAACCTCCAGGAGCAGCTCTACCGCAAGGACCTGCCGTTCCTGATGTCGCTGCTGCCCGGGCGCTTTGAGCCTGCTCTGCTCAAGGGACGGCGCAATTACGTGTGTGTCCGCCGCCTCATGCACCTGGTGCGCCATTTCGAGCGTGAACTGGCGGAACCCGCCGAGTTCATGACACTGGCGCCGCTGGTGGTCTGGGCCACGCAGACCGAATCTGGGGACCTGGCCGAGTGCAACGGCTTTCTGCTCTCGCCTGCGGCCCCCTCGGTGCTGCGCGCAATCGTTACGGGGCCGGACGAGTGCGCCGGCCGGGCGTGCCGTTTCCGCGGGCGGTGTTTCGTGAACCGTGCGCGGGCTCTTGCGCAACTGGCCGACATCATCGTGGTCAACCATGCCCTGCTCTTCGCGGAACTCGGGATGGACAGTCGCGTGCTGCCGCCCTATCGGTGTGTGGTCTTCGACGAGGCCCACAACCTGGAGGACGTCGCGACGGAAGCATTGGCCACCGTGGTGGACGGCTTCAGCGTGTACCGAATCACCAACTTCCTCTACCGAGCGCGCCGCGACGGCACCGGAACGGGACTGCTCGCCACGGTGATGTACGAAGCGGGCAAGGGCGCCGGTACGTTCCCGGCCTCGGCCCGGGAAGGGCTGGAGAAGGGCGTCGGAGACTGCATGAGGGCTGTTGATGATGTGGTCCAGGCGGCCAGGCAGTTCTTCGAGGTACTGGCCGGGCCGTACTACGCACTGCCTCCGTACGTGGACCGGATTCTGCTGTGCGAGTGCCAGCCGGACCTGGGTTCCGGGAGCGAAGCGTGGGACGCCGCCGAAAGACTGGGCAAGACCCTTCGCTCGCTCGGGGAGAACGTGGAAGAGGTCGCGCAGGCACT
>DAOVRD010000114.1 GCA_030628375.1 Planctomycetota bacterium | reverse complement strand
GTCGGTGTGCAGGCTCAAGCATTCAGCAATGCGACATATATCCTCACTGTACGTGTAGATAGCACCCCACCGTGTCGTGTGCCGGCAGCAATCACCGCAAAGCTGACACTCAAAACGCACGCCGCACAAATAGTCAGGTATCATAGCTCCTCGAGTCTGAATGCAAGCACGTATCGCAGGTATGGCACGGTCATCCTAACCGTCACTCGCACCACCTGCCGCCCTATGTACTCGAATCCGCTATGCGCGAAAAGTTTGCCACACGGTTTGCCGAGTTGATCGCTTATGTAGCTTTGAACGTTGCTGATCCGATAGCCGAAGGGAGCCACAACTATGATGTGCATCTTCAGAAATCGGAGGCGAGGGCGTACTATGAAGGTAGTTCCCTTGTCTGAGAAGGCCCTTGCCTCCACTGTCGGCTCAGTGGAATACCGCGAAAAACGAATTGATTCTAGGGGCCTCAACGCGGGGTCCACGTAGACTGCCCATTCTCCTTGGTAGCAGATTTCTTTTGTCAGCTTGTCTTTGAACTGGGAAAAGGGACCACCGGCTTCCAACCCGGTAAGGTGGAAACAAGCCTCATGTTCAACCGTTCGGTCAATAAGTGCATAATCAGGGCCGTAGTCAGGTGGCAGGCAAGCGAAGCCCTCATAGTCAGTGATCAGGGCCCGTTGTGGTGCAGTTGAGAGGTTCAGTAGATAGTATTCTACATACGTTGACAGAGTGCCGTTGTCTCCCTCGAAGACCAGCACATGGCTGCACTCCTTGCCGAGGACAGAAGTCGAAAGGGAGGCCAGCAAGATAGAACAGAAAGTAACGCCTTTCACAGCAACCACGAAACCCAACATGCCGAGTATCGCCCATACTGTCAACCGAAACGCCCATTCGGTGGCAGGCGATCTGAGGGTCTGGTCGGCAAGAATTGATACCATTAGCGCAACCAACCCGAGGTTCAGGAAGCGTATGACGCCATTTGACAGGCGATTGGCAAACTGAAACAGGACTCGAAGCATACGGTTTCCTGGCGGAAAATGGCTCGTGAACTGTCACACTCCCTACAGTTCTCGGGCGGTCCTTGTAGCGTGTTCTTGCGAAAGGAGCATACCATCAGTGCGCCATTCTGACAAGGGCAAGAGAAAGTATGAACATCGTTCTCTGGGCGGCACCTGTAGTGTATCAGCGGGGAAATGGAGAAAAGTGGCAACGGGCCTTGCGACACGGAGTGGATCGCATACGATAGAGTAAGACAGAAACCCGGGCGACAGTGCGGCGGCTGATCCCCGCCGGGCTGCTGAGCCATTCAAGGGCCGCTGGTGCGGGCGCACCCCCGCATCGGCGGTCCTTTTTGTTTGGCGATTCGCCCGCGCAATCAACGGCCCTCAGGCAAGACAGGAGCAACCCATGGCCGATGAGGACGTCAGAGACGCCATAGAGAAGAACGCCCAGAGGCGACGGCTGTGAAGTCAAGGCCCATTGGCGTGCCCTCAGCGTGCTGGCTCGCCGTTCCCCTCCAGCGCCCTGTCCCTTGCCCCTGGCGCCGGCTTAGGGCTCCCTGCTGTGAAGACGGCCGCCATGCTCTGGCAATGCTCCGTCGTTTGGTTGCTACCGGTGAGCCGGTCCGTTAGACTGTGTGCATGTTTGGTACAGTCGTCCTGAACTGACATTGTCCCCTCAATTCCAGCGGGTGTCATGGCAGAACGAGGCAAGGTGACGGATCAGCGCGCCGGCGTGGTCTTGGTGACGGTGTCGAAGACGCCTGATCTGGCGCAGCGGATCGAGTCGCTCCACCCCAGGGCAGTCGCGCGCGTGGCACATGAGCCTTCAATCGACCGGGCCCTGGAGCGCATCGAGTTGGAACCGTGTGATGTGCTCATCGTCACCGGTGCCTCGGCGAGGGCCAGGGGAATCGAGGGAATCGAGTTGCTGGACGTCGTACGCGCACGAAGCCCGCAGACGCAGGTCCTCTTGCTGGTACGGAAGCAGGGGGTGCGCTCCGCACTGGCGGCGGTGAAGGCCGGGGCATATCAGTATGCCAAGCTGCCGGTCAGCGACGAGGAGCTTCGCCTGCTGATCGAGGGTGCGGCTCATCAGGTAGCGGCACCAGGGCCCGCTGGGAGGAGGGCGTTCCCGGCCCGAGTTGGCGTCGGGGACCATCTGGTAGGCCGGTCGGCGCCAATGCAGGCTCTCTACACGCAGTTGCGACAGGCGGCGGCAACCGATGTGCCCGTGCTGTTGGAGGGCAAAACAGGCACCGGCAAAGATCTGGCCGCTCAGCGAATCCACGCCAACAGCGACCGGCAAAAAGGGCCCTACGTGCCGGTCAACCTCGCTTCCCTGCCGATCGAACTGGTGGCCAGCGAGCTGTTCGGCCATGAGAAAGGCGCTTTCACCGGGGCGACGAAGCGGCGCCAGGGCAAGTCCGAGTTGGCCCGGGACGGGACGATCTTTCTGGATGAGATAGGCATGGTTGACGAGAAGGTCCAGGTCAGCCTGTTGCGCCTGATAGAGCAGCGGAGGTTCTACAGGCTCGGCGGGAAGCGCGCCATCTCAACGAACGCCAGGATCATTGCTGCGTCCAACCATGACCTGATTGATCTGGTGAGGCAAGGGCGTTTTCGGAGCGACTTGTACTACCGGCTGGACGTGTTCCGCATCACGTTACCGCCCTTGAGGGAGCGGGCCAGCGACATCCCGCTCCTCATTGATGAGTTCCTCGGTCGCTACAACGAGGTCTTCAGCAAGAAGGTGCGCGGCATCTCGCCGGCGTGCGTGGGGCTGCTGGAGTCCTACGAGTGGGCCGGCAACGTACGGGAGCTGAAAAACGTCATCCAGCGTGCCGTGCTCGTATGCCCCGGAGACGTCATCTTGCCGGAACACCTGCCGCCCAGGTTCCAGACCGGCAGCTCAGCGCCTCAGAGCGTGACCTTCGAGGTGGGCACTCCCCTGGATGAGGTCGAGCGCGAGATGGTGCGGCGTGCTCTGGCCGCCACAGGCAACAACCGAACGCAAGCGGCGGACCTGCTGGGCATCAGCCGACGGGCCCTCTACAACAGGCTTCGCAAATACAGCATAGAGTGATCCGGCCCGACGCGTCTGTGCCGTTGCTTCCCACAGAAATACCTCGACGCATTCACCATGTACCGATGGTGCACAGTCGGTACCACAACGCTCGGCCCCGGTCAGCAGCCGATTAGCTGCCCGCCGGACCAGCCCGCCACGTAACTTCTTCACCAGAAGCACTTTGGCGGACTCTCTACGCCCGGCGGCATGCAGCTTGCTATTACACACGTGGGTTGGGTTGCCCCGACTCTCAGCCGGCAAAGCACTGCATTGGATGGCAGGCAGGATGTCCCATCGTTCGTTGCTGGTAATAGGGAAGAACCGGAACGTGAAGTTGCTGCGTGCCCTGCGCGGGCGTGGGTTAGTGCCGGTCGGAGCACTCAACGTGCAGGCGGTCCTGCGGAGAGTCAGAGAGGGTGACGTGGCCGCGATCCTGGTACCCCGCCGACATGGAGAAGTAGACGTTCTGGAACTGGTGCTCAACGTTCGTGACATCGATCCGACCGCGCCGATCCTAGTCGTGAGCGGAGCCGGAGCCACAGACATGGACAACGCCATCGTGGCCGTTGGTCGCGCCGTGCTCTTGGAGGATTGCGAACGGCCCGAGCATCTGGCCGCTGAGGTGGAACAGGTTCTGGCCGGGTGCCAGGGCACATCTGACCGTCAGAGCCCCGAAGCCGGAGGGCGGTGCGGGTAGCAAATAGATGGGAGTAAATGTGGAGAATACGGAGAAGAACCCCCGAGGCATTGCCACTGCGGCCAGCCAGGCGGCAGTCGATGTAGGGCGTGCTTCCACTTTGCAGAAGAACGCGGCCATTCACGCAATGGCGGCGAAGCTAGCGGAGCGGCAGGGCGAACTCGTCTCGGCCAATCGGTGCGACCTGGAGGCTGCCAGGGCGTCGGACCTGCCCGAGAAGTTGGCTGCCAGGCTTGGCTTCGGCAAGGCGAAGATCAGCGCTAGGATCGAGGCGCTGGGGAGGATCAAAGCGCTGCCCGACCCAGTCGGAGCGGCGCACGGAACTAAGCTTCGCCCCAACGGCCTGGCCGTGACGCGGGTGCGGGTGCCCCTCGGCGTGATCCTGATGATTTACGAGGCGAGGCCGCACGTGACGGTCAACGCCGGCGCGTTCTGCATGAAGGCGGGCAACGCGGCCATCCTGCGCGGAGGGTCCGAAGCCGCACAATGCAACGGCATCCTGGGAGAGATGTGGCACGAATCGCTGGAGGAGGCCGACCTGCCGGCAGAGGCGATTCAGGTGATCTCAGGGTCCCACGAGGATGTAGCCGAGTTGCTGCACATGGAAGACCTGATCGATCTGGTTATCCCTCGCGGCGGGAGAGGGCTGGTCGAAACCGTCACCAAGGAGTCACTCATACCGGTGTTGAAGCACTCGGCCGGCGTCTGCCACGTCTACCTGGACGAAGGTGCCGACCTCGATCAGGCGACGCGGATCGTCCTGGACTCGAAGTGCCTGATGCCGGAGGTCTGTAACGCGATGGAGACGCTTCTTGTGTGCGAGAGGCTCGAGCCGCACCTGCCCCAGGTAGCCGATGCCCTTCAGGCACACGGCGTGACCATCCGGGGATGCCAGAGGACGACGGCCGCCGTCCCGTATGCCGAACCAGCCACCGACGAGGACTGGCGCACCGAGTACCTGGATATGATTGTCTCGGTCCGTGTGGTGGAGGACGTGGACGAGGGCATCGAGCACATCAACCGATACGGGTCTCATCATACCGACGTCATCGTCACGGAGAGTCGAAGCCGGGCCCGCCGATTCGTTCGGGAAGTGGACTCTGCTGTCGTGCTGGTCAATGCCTCGACGATGTTCTGTGACGGCGCATCCCTGGGCATGGGAGCCGAGATCGGCATCTCCACGGACAAGCTGCATGCCAGGGGACCGATGGGCCTAAATGAGCTGACCAGCTACAAGTTCGTCATCGAAGGTAATGGCCAGGTGATGGGCGCCCCCGAGGACTGGCGTAGAGGACTGACCCCATGACGGAACGGAAGACCAGCCACAAGACCGGCAGCCTTGCCACGGAACAGGCCGTGAAGCATCGGCCTGGGCCGAGATCGGAGGTGGCCATCCATCGCCATTTCGTAAAGGTGTTGCGGCAGGCGGGAGCCAACCGTTCGGAGGACGGACGCCAGATCGGCGTCGAATTGAAGTTTCCTCTTGTCCGGGAAGACGGGCGTGCGCCTGACTTCGGCATGATCCCCGCCCTCTGGAGCCACTTGTGCTCACTGGGCTGGCAGCCGGTGCGGGACGGCGTCAGCGGCGAAGTTGTTGGCGCAAAGAAGTCAAACAAGAGCGGCTACACCGTGGCGTCCTGCGAGACGGGCTACTGCAAGCCGGAGTTCTCGCTTGCGCCCGTGACTGATCTGCTGGAACTATCGACGGCCATCGGCGAGCTCCGCGAGGAACTAAGGCCCTATTCGGACAGGTATCGCGTGCACTTCCTCGGCTATGGCATACAGCCCGTCACCGCCCCGAGCATGGAGTTGCTGATGGGCAAGTCGCGGGCTCGTGTCTGGGACACGGTGTTCCGGTCGAACCGAATCGTTCCACCAGAGTCGGGCCACGACCTTCACCTGTTCACGATCAACGCCGCCAGCCACGTTCACGTCAGCGTGTCAGAAGAACAAGCCGTGCCACTTGTGAACGTCTTCAACGGCTTCGCCGGCCCTCAGATCGCGCTTACGGCGAACTCCCGTATCTGGCGGGGGCAGGTCGATCCTGCCTACGTGTGCGTGGCAGAGAAGTTCTGGGACTGGTGGGTGCCGGAGGAGGGCCGCGCTGGCGTCCCGCAGAGGCCGTTCCGGGACCTGCGAGATTACGCCATGACGATCGCGGGGTTTCGGCCCATGTTTGTGAAAAGGAGTCATGGCCCCCTCCTGATCGAGGGGTACGAGACTTTCAAGCACTACTACTCGCAGGAGCGGGCGGCGGGAGTTGGCCTAGACGGCCGTGAAGTAACCGTCACGCCGGAGCCGGCTGACATCGACCTGCACTGCACCTGCTGCTGGCATCCGGCTCGCATCACGCGATACGGCACGGTCGAGAATCGCCCGAACGATCAGCAACCACCGGGCGCATTGCTCTGCGTGGCCGCCTTCACGCTCGGTTTGGCGGAAGCGCTGGGTGAGAGTCAGGAGGAGCTGAGTCGTTTCGAATGGTACGAACTGCGAGCTGCAAGGGAGTCGGCCTGCCGCTCGGCACTCCGGGGCATGGTGGGCTCACAGCCCATCGCGAGTCTGGCCGGTCGGCTCCTGGAGCTGGCTCGACTGGGCCTGGAGCGCCGAGGGCTCGGAGAGGAGCGGTTCCTCGAGCCCTTGGAGGAGCGGCTGAAGAGCGGCCGTTGTCCGTCCGACGATGCTGTGGAGCTGTTCCAGCAAGGTGGGGCCGAGAGACTCGTTGAAGCACGAGCCTTTGTCTAAAGGAGTTGGCGTGGCTGCACTCACACAGAAAACGCACATCTTGCCGGGCATTCGGGCGTCCTGGTACAGGCCGCTCGGCGAGAGCGACGTAAGGAGAATCGCAGACGCTGCGTTTGAGGTGCTCGATAAGTCGGGTATGGCCGTCTACTCGCCCGCTGCATTCGAGGCTTTCAGAGCGGCCGGCGCCGTGGTGGACGAGAAAAGCCGCATCGCTCGTCTGCCGCGCTCGTTGGTGGAGGACTGCATCGCCTCGAATCCCTCCTCGATCACGCTCTACTCCAGGGATGGCGAGTGTGATGCCGTGCTGGAAGAGAACCGGGTCCATTACGGCACCGGCGGGACCGCTATCTATGTGCTGGACCCGGACACAGGAGAGCGACGCTACTCGACGACGGAAGACATCATTCTGAATGCCCGACTGGTCGATGCCCTCGACAACGTCCACGTCTTCACCATCAACGTGTTCCCACACGACATTGAGGACAAGGACGACATCGACGTGAACCGGTTCTTCCACGCCCTGGACAACACGACGAAACACGTGATGGGTGGCATTTACTCGCCCGACGGGCTACGCAAGGTCGTGCGAGTGGCACAGATGATCTCCGGCGGCGCTGATGCCCTCCGGGCTGAGCCGTTCGTGTCGTTCATCACCTTGTTAATCAGTCCCTTCAAGATCGACCAGACCTACGGCGAGATAACCTGCCACCTAGCGCGGGAGGGACTGCCCGTCGTTGTGCCCACGGAGCCCATGTGCGGAACGACTGCGCCAATTACGTTAGCCGGTAGCATACTGACCCATGTCGCGGAAACGCTGGCGGGCATCACGCTAGTGCAGTGCGTCAAAAGGGGCGCTCCCGGTATCTGTGGCAGCGTCGGGTCAATTAGCGACCTTCGAACAATGGGCAACCTCGGCGGCCCGATCGAGCGCGGAATGATCAACGCCGCTGTGTCTCAGATGGCCCAGCACTTTGAGGTCCCGTTCTATGGAACTGCTGGAACCTCAGACGCGAAAGAAGTCGACGTGCAAGCGGCTTACGAGAGCGCCATGTCCAGCCTGCTGGTCGCTATGTCGGGAGCGAACTACATCCACGACATCGCCGGCCTGATGGAATTTGACCTGACCGTGTCTTACGAAAAGCTCGTTCTGGATAACGAGATTCTGGGCATGTGCCAGCGCGTCTTGAGAGGGATCGAAGTCAACGACGATACCCTCGCCGTGAACCTGATGATTGAAAAGGGACCGGGCAAAGACTTCCTGACCGAGGAGCATACTGTGAAGTACATGCGCCAGGAGTTCTTCATGCCGCGGTTGGCGAACAGGGAGAAGCGAGAAGCCTTCCAACCGGGGACCGACGCCCTTGGCCGGGCCCGGCAGTTCGTTAGGAAGGTTCGGGAGTCCGACCACGAGAGCCGCCTGCCCCCCGAGGTGCGGAAGAGCGTGCTGGCCGCCTTCCCGGAGATCGGGGCATCGCCGTCGGCGTGAGCTGGCTCAGGCTGGCGGTACCCGTAACGCGTAAGGAGGTGTTCGATGGCAAAGGGCCCGAAGACTCAGACAAAGAGCGGTCAGTGGAGCAAGGACGATGTCAAGAGACTCAAGGTGATGTTCAGACGCATAAGCACGGCGGAAGTCGCCAGTGCACTGAACCGCAGCGTCGGCAGCGTGAGCGCGAAAGCCTACTCGTTCCGCCTGCGCAAGACCAAGAAGTACCTCAAGTCCATCGGCAGGGCCTAGAGGCGCGTGGAGGGAGGCCCGATCGGGACCGGCAGGGCGCACCCGGGGTGTGTTGAGTCGGTCGGCACCGCGGGTGTGATCTATGAACACGACGATTGACAACGGAAGACCGTCGGCGCAGAAAGTGGCGGACGCATTCCTCGTGCCGCGAGACCTGGGCCCCACGTTGTTCGTTGAAGCCGGGAGCGCCAACTTGCGAAATGCAGATGGGTCTGCAGTCAGGGAGATGAACGACGCCATCTACGAAGCGCTGGGTGCCGTCCATCCCGACGCGATCGGCGGCCAGGTTCTTCTAAAGGTGCACGTGGGGGAGCCCCGCTGCATTACGCGCATGAATCCTGCCTACATGGAAAGCAGTGTGCGGTTCGCGCGGGAGCATGGAGCTTCGGGCGTGGCGGCTGGCGACACAACCGTTGCATACACAGGACCTCGCGGGCACAGGGAGAATCCGATGGGCGATGCGTCCACTTACGTGCGACTGGCACGACGATATGGCTGGTCCACGGAGAGCGATGCCGGGATCCCCTTCGTTGTGCTGGATCGGCCATCTACTGCCGTGCCCGGGCAGTTTGAGTTCCGGCAAGAGCAACAGCAGAACGAACTATCTGGTATCGGTCGCTTCAAGGATTTCTACCTTGCCGGAGGATTTGCTGCGGCGGACTTCGTGATAAACCACGCTCACCTGACTCTGCACGGCCTGGCCGGACTGGCCGGATGCGTGAAGAGCATCGCGATGGGTTGCTCGGCGCTGCGCGGGAAAATGCGCATGCACCAGTCATTGCTGCCTCACTTCGATGCTGAGCTTTGCACACGATGTGGCCGCTGCGTCGAGAGCTGCCCCGAAGGCGCTTTGCATCTCTGCGACGACGATCCCTGTCCTGTCGTCGATCCGGAGCTCTGCATCGGCTGTGGCGAATGCGAAGCCGTCTGTGCACTCGGGAAGGGAGCCATCACGCTTCAGGCCGAAGATATCACCGACTGGCAGCGCGGCCAGGAAACACTCCCTCTGCGCATGTCAGATTACACAATAGGGCTGATGAATGGTCGGTGGGAAAACACCATCCACGTTCTCCACATGTATTCCGTCACCGAACGTTGCGACTGCGTCAACGTTGCACAAGAGCCTATGTTGAAACGGGACATCGGTTTCTTAGTGGGCAAGAATCCGTTTGCTATTGATCAACTTGCTGGTCGGATGCTTGCGCAAGCACTGCGCGATGAAGGCCGACAGTTGGATGAGAAGGTTCTGCATTCAGCCCGGGCGGCAGCACGTCATGTCGAGGAAACTCACGGGCTGATCAGTGAGACAAGGTTGGAGAGGATTGCGGCGAGTTAACGCGGGCAAGATTCCCGTCGGTAGCAACGCTGCGCAAGACTCCCATCGATTTCGTCTGACAGGATGGGGCAAGGAGACCAACAATCGACAAGAAGGATAAAGGAGCTTATGACGCGTTCCAGGAAGCAACGTGAGGGAGTTCTCGTGGAACCCCATTGCCGGCTTTCGGATGTGCAGGTGCGGCTCGTGGACGGCGTCTCGCGTGCCCTGCTTCAGGACCCCGGCCTGCTGTGCTTCAACGAAGAGGCCGCTCGGATCTTTGTCAAGGCGGGCGCTACGGTCGAGGATGAGCAGGGATGCATGCGGCTGCGAATTCCGCCCGAGGTGATCGATCGGGCCTTGGAAAGCGCACCGTCCACGGTTGTACTGGGTGCCCGCGACCCGGACAACCGCCTGATTCTGGATGCACATGAGCCGCGGGTGCGGTTCGGCAGCGGCTCGGAGACCAACATCTGGCTCGGCGTGGAGTTCAAGAAAGGCATCCCGAGATTCATTCGACAGCCCGGGAGCATAGACCGTCTGCGTGCAGCGGCACACCTGTGCGAGCATCTGGAGCACCTGGATTTCTTCATTCGCTGCGTGAACATCCGGGACAAGGAAGTGACGGGCGAGAATAAGGACGTCAACAAGTACCTGGCCAGCCTGGACAACATCACCAAGCACGTTCAGGCCGGGCTAACCAGCCTGGGCGCCCTGGATGATGTGTTGCGCATGGGGCAGATCATCGCAGGTGGGGAAGATGCGTTCGCCGAGAACCCGATCCTCTCGTTCATCGCCTGCCTGGTGAAGAGCCCGCTTCAGATGGTGGACGACACAACGTCGAAGGTCATTGCGATCTCGAAGCGACGGGCGCCGATTGTCATTTCCAGCTCTCCTATGGGGGGCACAACGGCTCCATTTGATGAGTTCGGGATGGTTGCCCAGATAAATGCCGAGTTGCTTGCGGGCATCGCGCTCAACCAACTCGTTGCGCCCGGCGCCCCTGTGCTCTACGGCAGTGTGCCGGTCAGGACGCGCTTAGATAACCTGGAAGACATGTACGGTGCCCCCGAGTTTAACCATTACCATCTCGACTGTGCGCAGATGGCCCGCTTCTACGGATTGCCGTGTTATTCGACCGCCGGCGTGGGCGACGCCAGCATTCCCGGTATTCAGGCTACCGCCGAAAAGATGCTGACGCTGATGTCCGTCCCTCAGAGTGGAGCCCAGTACATCCACTATGCTTTCGGCCTCTTGGAGCGTACCAACATGTTCTGTCCGGAACAGGCCATTATGGACGACGCACACATCGGCATCGTCAAGCACGCTTTGGCCGAACCGGACATCTCCGAAGACAGTCGAGACGGAGTGCTCGCCATGATTCGGGAGGTCATGCAGACAGACCATAAAATGTATATGTATCATCTCCCGCTTCCGACCCGCGAGCCGGTCTACGTTCGGTATCCCCTCGAGGACGAAAAGGGCGGTGCTTTGCTCGCTGCCAATAAACGTTACCGGGAGATCCTGGAATTACCACGGAATCCGCTACCGCAGGAAGTGCGGGAAGAAATCGTGACCAAGATTTCTGGGGTGCTCCCACAATCCCTGAACTCGTCGAAGGCACCATGAATATGACTCAAAACAGTGAAAACGAGCAAATGGAAGCCTACAGCGAAGCCGCCAAGAGTGGGCTCTACGCAAAGAAGTCCGGACTGGTGGGCAAATACGACAATGTCCGCCGCTACTGGGAAGACGAGATCACGCGGCAATTCCTGAGGCCTCATCTGTGGAAACTGATAGAGCGAAGCAATTCGCTGATGCGTCGCCTGCGAATCATGGACCTGGGCTGCGGCAGCGCCGACGGATATGAATTGCTCATGGGCATCCGTGAGCGCGAACCCGACCTGCAGCAGGTGGAAGTGGACCTGCTGACTCCGGATGTGATTGGCCTCTACAAGGGCATTGACCTGAACCAGGATCTTTTAGACCAGGCGCGCGGAATCTATGGG
>DAOVRD010000407.1 GCA_030628375.1 Planctomycetota bacterium | reverse complement strand
CCCAGATATCGAACTTAATCGTAATAAACTTAGGCTAGACGCCGTTACGGGGTAGCAGGTACCTGCCGGGAGGGTGGCGACTTCACGGCAATCGCGGCGGGTCACGGAAACCACGTCAGTTACTTCTGTGAAGGGCTGCTGAAGTTGCGCTTGCGTCCAATGACCAATGCCCAACTGGTCGAGTTGGCCGCAACCGCAGACATGGTTTTGGATCCGAAGGAAGCACGGAACTATCCATTGCCCGGTAACATCACTATGAGGGATCGGATCCAAGCTATGGCAGAGCGCTTTGGCACGCTCCCGGAACCGAGTAAGGATGCCTTGCGAGCTATGAAGCTGTTAGATACTGGTGGCGTCCCTGTCACGGTTCCCCGTCTCCAGACCGTCCTGACCGACGTGTTCCATCGTAGTACAGACCAGCACGCAATAGAGGATATCCTCAGCAACCTATGGGACCAGTTCTTTCTACTGAAGCAGCCGTCCACGGGAAGACTTCACCTCCATTTTGGTCACCTCGTGTATGCCGTCTCGTATCGGGAAGGCCCCGAGGCAGAAGAGGACCACTGGGACAACTTGGCCCAAACGTTGGAAAAAGCTCGGGATGTGGAGGCCCTGCTGCATCTAAGCCACGGCCATCGCGGTCGCGGGGATCTCGTCCGTAGCCTCCAGGTGCTGGATGGAGTCCTGCGAATAGATCCGGAACATGCCGACGCTCACTTCCATCGGGGATACACTCTGGCGCGGCTCGGAAAATTGGAGGAGGCGCTTGAAGCGAATGGGCGAGCCCTGGAATTTCGGCCGGACTTTGCCGAGGCATACAACAATCGCGGCTATATTCTCTCCTGCCGTGGGGAACTTTCGAGTGCGCTGGACGCCCTGCAGCGTGCCCTGGAACTTCGTCCGGACTTCGACGACGCCCATACCAATCGGGCCATTGTGCTCGCACGATTGGACCGTTTCCAGGAGGCTCAGCAGGAATTCAGCACCGCCCTGGGCATTCGTCCTGAGAGCTACTACGCTTACCTGAACCTGGGAATCACTCTCTCACGTCAAGACGCCTTCAACGAGGCGCTCATAGCCTACGGGCAGGCACTGAAGCTCCGGCCCGACTATCCCGAGGTCCACCTCAACCGTGGCATTACGTTGGCACGTATGGGACGCCACGGAGAGGCCCTGGAGGCCCATAAACAGGCCATCAAGCTGCGCCCGGAGTATGCTCAGGCCCACATGCACCTGGGCCAGACTTTCGCCAACATGCAGCGCTATCCGAAGGCCATCCAAGCGCTAAACCGTGCAATCGAGCTCCAACGGGACTACGCGCTGGCGTACGTGAACCGCGCCCGTACGTTTGCCCACATGGGCACAGAATACCGAGAGGCAGCATCCAGGGACTGGCAGACTGCGTCTGCCCTCGGTGCCGTACCTGAACAAAGGAACCTCGTCCTTGCCGTTTCTCTTGCCCGCCAGGGAGCATTCGCTGATGCACTCGCTATTTTCGCCCGCGCCCTCGAGCTGCTTCCCGACTATGCCGAAGCTTACATGAACAGGGGGCAGACCCTGGCCCGCATGGAGCGGTTTGACGATGCGCTGGCTGATTTCGCCCGCGCCCTCGAGCTGCTTCCCGACTATGCCGAAGCTTACATGAACAGGGGGCAGACGCTTGCCCGCATGGAACGCTACTGGGAGGCCCTGGAGGCGTATGACCGCGCTATTGGGCTCCATCCCGACAATCCCGAGGCCCACTACCAGCGTGGCCGCACTTTTGCCCTTCTAGGTCGCTACGATTCGGCCCTACCAGCCTTCGACCGCGCTATTGAGCTCCGTCCCGACTATCCTGAGGCCTACTGCGACCGCGGCTCGGCCCTGGCAAACCTGAGACGCCACGCCGAAGCTCTTCAGGAAGTCGACGTTGCCTTGCTGCTTCGTCCCAAATTCCCCGAGGCTTACTTCGCCCGAGGCTTCGTCCTATCCACCATCAAAGGATTCGACAGGGGTCTGAAAGAACAGGCCCTCCTTGCATATGAGGAAGCAGTCCGACTCCGGCCAGACTACCCGGAAGCGCACAGAGAGCGTGGCTTCATTTTAGGCCAGCTTGGTCTTGACGAAGAGGCACTTGCTGCTTTCAATCGGGCTATAGAGTTCAGACCAGAGTATGCTGAAGCGCTTTTCGGAAAAGCCCGCACGCTCTGTTTTCTTACACGCAGGAACCCGCAACGTTTTCCACCGAAAGAATCCTTTGATGAAGCTACAGAATTGCTGGAACGAGCTATCGCTATCGATAACAGAATTATCGCCCGGATCACACGCGACCGTAGTGCGTTCCGTGAACTCAGGAGGGACCCAGACTATGGCCCTCGCCTTACTGACTTGGTTTGGGGATCAAGCCATTGAGAGCGTTATCGAAGTTCCGAGCCATTAGCCTTGCTTTGCAGAGATGTCCCAATTTCTGTCGCATGGATTTCCATTTTTCATTGTCTTCTGCGAAACCAACGAGGCCTTGCAGATACTGGCTGTGGCGTATACTCGAGGACAGCCGGGATATTGGCGAGAGCGGCGACTTCCGCCGGGTGCATCTAACGAATAAAGAATTCATGTTTTGCGAAGCCAAAACATAATTCATGGTTGAACTAAGCCAAACTCGGTATTTGGATTTTTAATGATG
>DAOVRD010000351.1 GCA_030628375.1 Planctomycetota bacterium | reverse complement strand
CCCACCATGATACACTTACGCATGGCCAGTCCTCCTTTCGGGAGGTGGTCAAAGGAAACGATCGAACAAACAAATGGTCTTTCCTTTACCACCAAACCCCGTCCGGAGGCAACTGGCCACTTCCTTTCTACATGGTAACTCTGTGGTAGATTAACGTTGTAGGGCTAAGCGGCTTGGCAAAAGTCTTTGACGCTTTCGCTCACGGCACCACCTGATAAACCACGAAGCTCACGAAGACCGCAAAGGGCACGAAGAACCGCAGAGAAAGGCTCCTGGGACACTTTTGTCTTGTGTCTTTCTTCGTGTTCTTAGTCGTCCTTCGTGCCCTTCGTGGTAATGAAAGCCTGAACGGACTTTCTCCAAATCGCTTAGAACTCCTTCCAACTGTCCGCGATCCACATCATGCCAGCCAGATCGGCGTCGCTCCCCCGCCGGCTGCCATCGGAGTTGTCAACGAAGACGTTCGTGTCCGTCTGTGTTCCACGGACGCCCTCCGCCATCTGCCCCGCCTGCCAGTGCACGTGGGGATTGGGGACGTAGGGGGACGACTTGCCCTTCTGCCAAGGCACACCGGTCCATTCCACCGGCAGCCACTCGGCGTGCAGGCCCACGAACAGGAAGTTGCCCCCGCCCGGATGGTTGTCCTGGCCGATCCACTCGCCCTTTCCTTCCTCCGTGCCCAAGTAACCATGGACGCACTCGTCGCCGTAAACGACCCGGGAGCTGAAAGCCTGCCGCGGAATACCGCCCCGGCCGGTCCTGCCGCCGTCATAGAAATAGCTGGGCGGCATCGGCGCCTTCTTGCCCTCATCCGCCGCCCGCATCGCCTTGCCCTTGGGAGAGACGTAGAAGTTCGCGCAGTTCATGAAGTCGCTCCCGTCCGGTTCGAGAACCACGAGGTCGTCGGTCGCCGGGCACCGGTAAAGGTAAGGCTGGGACGCATATCCGGGATAGAGGGTCGCCAAGGCACCGGTAGCATCGGGCCATTCGGGATGCTCCGGACAGACGCTCACGCGCGCCGAAGGCCAGTTGCCGGAGTGCTCCGATTGGTACATGGCACACGCCATGCCCACCTGCCGCAGCCGCGAGAGGCACTTGATGCGGATGGCCTCTGTATGCCCCTCTTCCAGAGCGGGGACGAGCATAATGGCGAGAATACCGATGAGAACCAGAACAACCACCAACTCAATCGCCGTGAAAGCTCTCCTCATCGCACCCACCCCACGACAGCGTGTAAGAGTGCGGGACGCCGCCCACCTGATCTGCCCTCACATGCGGACCATACCTTCATGGTACCGCCAGGAGAAGGCATGTCAAGACAAAAACATGGCCCGGTGGTCCAGGGGGCCGCCGCCCTGCCCCAGCGACAGGGCGCCTTGCAAGGCCGCCTGAAGGGCGTCGCGTGCCCATTCCACTGCGGCGGGCACAGACTTGCCCAGCGCCAGGCCCGTCGCAATGGCCGCTGCGTACGTGCAGCCGGTCCCGTGGGTGTTGTCGGTCTGCACCCGAGGGCGCACCACCTCATGGAACTCCTTCCCGTCGAAGAGCACGTCCACAGGCTCGCCCTCAAGATGACCGCCCTTGACCAGCACCCACCGTGGACCGAACTCGAGCAACCGGGCAGCGGCCTCTTTCATTGCACCCAGGTCCTCGACCTCCATGCAGGCCAACTCCGCCGTCTCCGCCAGATTCGGCGTGACAATCGTAGCCCGCGGCAGCAGCAGATCCCTCAGAGCCGCCCGGGCGTCCGGCGCAAGCAAAGGATGCCCCGACTTGGCCACCATTACCGGATCAACCACCAGAGGCGTTATCCTGTGGTGCTCGACGCGGTCGGCGACGACCTCGATGATGGCCCGGTTGGCCAGCATGCCGGTCTTGGCGGCGTCCACCCCGATGTCCTCCGCCACGGCGTCTATCTGGGCCGCGACAAACTCGGGGCTCACTTCGAGTATGCCACGCACGCCCACGGTGTTCTGGGCCGTCAACGCCGTTATGGCCGACATGCCGAAGCCGCCCAGGGCGGTGATGGTCTTGAGGTCCGCCTGGATGCCGGCACCGCCTCCGCTGTCACTGCCGGCGATGGTGAGAACTCTGGGGACCATGTGCCAGGACCACAATCCGCACGGGGCCCAGGTGGCGGACAGGACCGGTTAACCTTGACATCGCAGGTGGGCCGCACTAAGATACTTCATTGGGTTTCGTGCAACAAGGGTGCAACCTTTGCAACCGGTTTCCGCCGGCGCCTGACGAATGCCCGAGCGGCTGCTGCATTGGTGTGTGAGCGGGAACGGGAGCGTTCCTTCCAGTTCGTGCGCCTTCCCTGTTCCACGTCTCTGCATCGCTTCCGGACTGCACAGCAGACCCCGCCCGGCTGTGCCACGCGCGGAGAGGCAGCAACAGATGGCCCTGGTCGTACAGAAGTTCGGCGGCAGCTCTCTGGCCACACCCGAGAGAGTGATCAGCGCCGCACGGCGCGCCATCGCGCAGTTCCAGGCCGGCAACCAGGTCGTCGTGGTGTGCAGCGCACAGGGCGACCAGACCGACCAACTGATCAACCTGGCCCAGCAGATCCATGAGCGACCCAGCCCCCGGGAGCTGGACATGCTCAAGGCCGTGGGCGAGCAGATGTCCATCGCCTTGATGGCCATCGCCATCCACAAGTTGGCCCACGAGGCCATCAGCCTCACCGGGGCGCAGGCGGGCATCCGCACCGACAGCTTCCACGGCAAGGCGAAGATCAAGAGGATAGATACCCGTCGCCTGCAACAAGAGCTGGCCAGGGGCCAGATCGTCATCGTGGCCGGTTTCCAGGGCGTAGACAGCGAGGACAACATTACGACCATAGGCCGGGGCGGTTCCGACCCGACCGCTGTGGCACTCGCGGCGGCCCTCGGGGCCGAGCGTTGCGATATATTCACCGACGTTGACGGCGTCTACACGGCCGACCCGCGCATCGTGCCCGAGGCCCGCTGGATACCCAGGATGGACTACGACGAGCTGTTGGAACTGTCCAGCCTCGGCGCCAAGGTAATGCAGTCCCGGGCCGTGGAACTGGCCAAGCGCTTCGGGGTTGCGTTGAGGGTCCGGTCAAGCTTTAGCGACTCGGAGGGAACTCTGGTGACCGATTTGAGCGGCGAGATGGAATACGTTGACGTGCGGGCGGCCGCACTGGACCTCAACGAGGCCAAGATCACCATCCGTCACGTCCCCGATCAGCCCGGCGTCGCCGCCACGATCTTCAGCGAGATCGCCAGGGCCAACGTCAACGTGGACGTCATCGTGCAGAATGTTAGCGAACGCGGACTCGCCGACGTGAGCTTCACCGTGATGAAAGAAGACCGGCTTCTGGCCCTCGACGTGGCACGCGGACTCGCCGAAAAGCTCGGCGCTTCCGGCGTGGAAAGCGACGAGAACACCGCCAAGGTCAGCGTTATCGGCATCGGCATGCGCAGCCACTCCGGCGTGGCCGAGCGGATGTTCCGCGCCCTGGCCGACGAGCAGATCAATATCTTGATGATCAGCACCTCCGAGATCAAGATCTCCTGCGTTATCGAAGCACCCAACGGCGAAAGGGCCCTGCGAGCCGTGCACCGCGCCTTCCAACTGGACAAGGACAACTCCGACCGGACATGACTGACCAACATAAGCAAGTCTACGTCTATGACACGACGCTCCGCGACGGCTGCCAGGCCGAAGGGGTGGCCCTCACGGTGGAGGACAAGCTGGATATCGCCCAGAGGCTGGACGAGCTGGGCGTCCACTACATCGAGGGCGGCTATCCCCTCTCGAACCCGAAGGATCAGGAGTTCTTCGAGCGGGTCGGTGGCCTCCGCTTGAAGAACGCCCGGATCGCCGCCTTCGGCAGCACACGGCGCGCCGACGGCACGGCGGAAGGAGACAAGTGGCTCAAAGCGGTGCTGGATGCCGAGACGCCCGTCGTTACCATCGTGGCCAAGGGCTGGGACTACCACGTGAGGGAGGTGATCCGCCCGAGCCT
>DAOVRD010000290.1 GCA_030628375.1 Planctomycetota bacterium | reverse complement strand
CTAAACAGGTAATGTGCCGGGAGGCTGTTGGTACGGCGGCCCCCGCGCCGGACTAAGGACGCTCCGCTTTGCGCGGGAGCCCAGAATTGCCTGCCAGAGGCTAACATCGCAAATGCCTCCCCGGTCCCTTTATTGTTGACACATCGCCGCTGCTGGCCTTACCATACGGTCTTCGAGCAAAGTCCCCACGCGGGCTCCCGATCGGGCATCAAGCGCGGTGTGATCCCCCTGCCGCTCGAGAGCCTGTTCTCCCCAGGCGAAGACGACATGAACGCAGAACTGCCGGACGGGGCGGGCTATTTCGGCGGATTCGGGGGGCGATTCGTCCCCGAAACGCTTATGCCGGCCCTCCACCAACTGGAACATGCCTACGAAGAAGCCAGGCAAGACGAGTCGTTCCAGAAGGAACTGGACTACTACCTCCGCGAGTATGCAGGACGGCCGAGTCCCCTGTACCTGGCCGAACGGTTCTCCGAGCGCCTGGGCGGCGGGAAAGTGTACGTCAAGCGCGAGGACCTGAACCACACCGGAGCGCACAAGATCAACAACACGCTGGGCCAGACACTGCTGGCTCTTCGCATGGGGAAGAAGCGCGTCATCGCGGAAACGGGCGCGGGACAGCACGGGCTGGCCACGGCGACGGCCGCCGCCATGTTCGGCCTGTCCTGCGACGTCTACATGGGCGACGAGGACATCCGGCGGCAGAAGCCCAACGTGCTGAAGATGCGGCTGCTGGGCACGCGCATTATGCCGGTGCACACGGGCGCCAAGACGCTCAAGGACGCCACGAACGAGGCACTGCGAGACTGGATGGCCTCCTTTGAGGACACGTACTACGTCCTGGGCAGCGTCGTGGGCCCCCACCCCTACCCCATGATGGTGCGGGACTTTCAGTCCATCATCGGCAGGGAGGCGCGCCGTCAGATCCTGGAGAAGGAGAATCGCCTCCCCGACTATCTGGTGGCCTGTGTCGGAGGGGGCAGCAACTCCATCGGTCTTTTCCACCCTTTCCTGGGGGACGAATCGGTCCGCATGTTGGCCGTGGAGGCAGGCGGCAGGGGCAGCGGCCTGGGAGAGCATGCGGCCAGTCTGTGCTGGGGCGCGCCGGGCGTTCTGCACGGCTCCAAGAGCTACATCCTGCAGGACGAAGACGGCCAGACCAGCCCCGTCCACTCGCTCGCACCCGGACTCGACTACCCCGGCGTCGGCCCCGAACTCAGCTTCCTGAAGTCAACGGGTCGGCTGCAGTGCGATGCCGTCACCGACCAGGAAGCGCTGGACGCCTTCAGGTTCTTCGCAGAGATCGAAGGCATCATCCCGGCCCTTGAGTGCGCTCACGCCATCGCTTATCTGATGAGGGAGGAGAACCGGACCGCCGAGGACGAGATCAGCATAATCTGCATGTCCGGCCGCGGCGACAAGGACCTGTTCGAGGTCGGTGAGATCCTCGGTCTGGACTCCTCTGAACCGCAGGAAGACGAAGGATGAACAGAATTGACGCCCGCTTCCAGCAACTGCGAGAGGCGCGACAGGCGGCCTTCATCCCTTTCTTCACGGCCGGGGACCCCGACCTGGACGTCTCCCTTCGCATCATGCGTGCTGCTGAAGACGCGGGCGCGGACCTGATCGAACTCGGCTTTCCCTTCTCGGATCCGGTCGCAGACGGCCCCACCATCCAGGCCTCTTACGCGCGGGCACTCGCAGGGGGACAGCGCGTGGCGGATGTGCTGGACCTGGTCCGCAGGGCCAGGGACGGGTGCGCATTGCCTATCGTGGCAATGGTCTCCTACAGCATCGTGTTCAAACTGGGGTTCGAGAACTTCCTCGACCGGGCGCTGGACGCAGGCCTGGACGGGGCGACCATTCCCGACCTGCCCGTTGAAGAGGCCGCCGAGCTCTTCGGGCCGGCCGACGAACGGGATTTCCGGCTCGTCTGCTTCGTCACTCCGGCCACGACCAGCTCGCGTGTTGCCATGGCAGTCAAACACGCCCGCGGGTTCATTTACTACATCTCTGTGCGCGGCATCACGGGCGAACGTTCGGCGCTGCCCTCCGACCTGGCCGAGCAGATCCAGCAGTTGAAGGCCGCGACGTCGGTTCCCGTGGCCGTCGGATTCGGCGTCTCGACTCCTGAGCAGGCCGCCGGGGTCGCAATGACGGCGGACGGCGTCATCGTCGGCAGCGCCATCGTGAAGAGGATGGCACAGGCTGCCCAGGAGGGCAAGGACGCAGCCGACGCTGCGCTGTCCTTCATTCGGCAGCTCGGCGTGGCCGTCAAGGACCCGCGCTGACCTTCGTCGCCCCGCAGCACTTCGGTCGGCATTCTGGCGTATGGCCCCGCCCTCGCGGTATAATCAGACGTGAGGCGCCGCCGTCGAGCGACGTTGCCCGGCATGGCTGTTGCGGAGCGAATCGTGCGCGTTCTATGCCCCTATTGTCGGTCCGAGTTCAGCGTTCCGGCCGGAGCCAGGACTGTGACCTGTGATTCCTGTCGGCGCGTCTTCAGGGCCGACGCCGAACCTGTCACCCTGAGTGCATATCACGAGTCACGGCCGGAGACTGCGGGGGCACGCACGCTCGTCACCCTGAAGGCTCGGATCAACTGCCCGGAATGCAGCAAGGAGTTCATGGTACCCCTGGCTGAGCGGACGGCCATCTGTCCGCGGTGCGGCGCATCCTTCAGCACACGGGCTGAGGAGAGTCCGGTCGAGCAACCGGCTGCACCGGCCGGCGAGCGGGCAGCGGGCACTGTCCAGGATGACTGGCAGGCCGGGACGGCCCAGAGGGACATGGCCGATCTGCAGTGGCTGGGCATGCAGTTCAAGGACAAGTACGAGATCCTCGAGTTCGTCGGTCATGGCGGGATGGGGGCGGTGTACCGGGCCCGCCAGACGCAGCCCTCCCGGGAAGTGGCGCTGAAAGTGATGCTGGGCGGCGCGTTCGCCTCGGCGAAGCATCGCAGGCGATTCGAGCGTGAGGCGCAGGCGGTCGCCCGGCTGAAGCATCCCGCCATCGTCCCGGTCTACGAATATGGCGAAGCGATCGGGCAGCCCTACTTCACCATGGAGTTCGTTGACGGGGTGGACCTGCGCATGCACGTGGCGCACAACCATCTGAGCCGCGAGGAGACCTGCCGCCTCATGGTGCGTATATGCGACGCCATGCATTACGCGCATCAGCACGGCGTCATTCACCGTGATATCAAGCCCGGCAATATCATGGTGGACTCGCTGAACCGGCCTCGCATTCTCGATTTCGGACTCTCACACGCATCGGTTGAAGGCGATGAGGCCGAACCCACGCTGACGGTGACGGGCGAATTCATGGGCACACCGCGCTACATAAGCCCCGAACAGGCCCTGGGCCATCGAAAGGAGGTGGACGAGCGGACCGACGTCTACGCGCTCGGAGTCGTACTCTACGAGCTGATAGTGGGCGTGCCGCCCTACCCCGTGGAACATGCCCGCGGCCTCCAACTGCTGGAGATGCTGCGTCAGGCAACGGCCCTCAGACCTAGCTCGCTGCATCCGACCATGCCCCGCGACCTGGAGATCATACTGCTGAAGGCGGTCGAGAAAGACAAGGAGCAGCGCTATCAGAGCGCCGAGGCATTCGCACAGGACCTGGAGAATTACCTGGAGGGCCGGCCCATCAGCGCCAGACCGGCCACGCTGGGATACCGATTCCGCAAATGGGCCTGGCGCAACCGCAAAGTGCTCACCCCCGTTGTGCTCTCGCTGGTCGTTATCGCAACGCTCACAGGCCTGTTCGCGCACAAGCTCCTGGGGCTGGGCCAGCGCAAAGAGGAACTCGAGTCGGAGGTGAGCAAGTTCGCAGAGTTCCTGCGCAGGGCCGAAGGCGCCGGTGCCGGAGTGGCCGAACTGATCGAACAGGGCCGGTGGACGGAGGCCAAGGAACTCGCCGCGTTCGCCCCCAGGTTCTTCCCCGAGGAGGCGGGCGTGGAGGAACTGCCTCAGAAGGTGCGCGAGGCGGGGCGGGACCGCGTGCGGAATGCCTTTGACGCCTTTGCCGACCGCGTCCGGACCCAGGAATACTCCGAAGCGCGCCGCGAGGCGAAAGCACTGACGGCCCTTGCAGAGGCGATGCCCTATGAGGATCTGCAGCGAGAGGCGGGCGACGTCGAGCCCGGCTTCGAGGAGTTCTGTTGGTCCGACCTGCTGGCAGTGGTTGACGAAGCATTCGCGCGTGACGAGACACTGGCCCGGATAGAGAAATTCATCGAGCTGATGGGGGACAATACCCACCTGGCGGAAGCCGAGGATATGCTGGCGGAGCTAAGGGCCGAATCGGACGACCATTTCCTGCAACAGCACGTGCGGGCCTTTGACCGCGCCGTGCAATCGTATGGCTGGCCGCAAGCCGAGCGGGTGCTCGACTCGGCAGGGGATCTCGTCGCAGTCGGCGAGGTCGAGAGCGCGGAGACCTGGCAGGAGAAACTCGCAGAGTTGAGACGGCAGCTTGATTCCGTTATCAGAGCGGAAACGGCCGCGAAACTGGACCAGCTCTGGCCGCCCAGGAAGCACAAAGGCCTTGTCAAGTGCGTCGAATTCGCGCCCGACGGCGGCTTTCTCGCCGTGGGAGGGCTGGACGACATGGTCACTCTCTATGACACCGCCAGCGGGGAGATAACCAGGACGTTCGATCACGGGCAGGGAGTGCGGTGCGTTGCCATTTCCAGCAACGGCGCGCTGCTGGCGATCGGCGGCTCGGAGAGCGACGAGAAAGCGCCGGTCACCGTGTGGTCCGTCGCCGACGGCTACCTGCTGCACCGGCTCGAAGGGCACAAGAAGAGGGTGTTGTCGGTGGATTTCTCGCCCGGGGGCGACCTGCTGGCCTCGGCCGACACGCAGGGGGTCATGCTGTGGAACGTGAAGAGAGGCAAACCTGTCAGCATGCCCGGTATCCAGGGCGGGGCTCCGTGCGCCTTCTCGCCCGATGGCCGCCTTCTTGCCACAGGCTTGAGCAAGAAGGGCGTCGGCCTGTGGGACACGTCAACGGGCAAGAGCATGGGTGAGCTGGAGAGCGGCCAGAAGCCCACAAGGCTGGCCTTCTCGCCCGACGGGACAGTGCTGGCCGCAGCCTACGCCGTTACAGACCGCGACAGAGTGTGGCTGTGGAACATGACGGGGGGAGCCGCGATCGCCAGCCCCACGCTGGGCGTCCGGAGGGCGGTGATGGCCATGACGTTCTCACCCGATGGGAGGATCCTTGTCACCGGCGGCCTGCTGGATAGGCTGATAAAGCTGTGGGACGTGCGCACG
>DAOVRD010000039.1 GCA_030628375.1 Planctomycetota bacterium | reverse complement strand
GGGCTCGGGCTCGGTCTCCGGCTCTTCCTCGAGGACTTCTACCTGATCGTCATCGGCCTGTTCGGTGGCTTCCTCCTCGTCCGACTCTTCCTGCTCGGGCTCCGCCTCGAGCATGGGATTCTCAACCAGTTCCTGGTCGATGCGATCCCGCAGTTCAAGCAGGGGGAGCTGGAGTATCTCAATGGACTGTATGATCTGGGGCGCCAGCTTCAGGCGCATTTCCTGCCGTGCTTGAAGTCCGACCTCCAGTCTCATCTGCCGCTCACCCGATTCATCAGCCTACCGCACGGTCATTTCTTCATCTCCTGGCGCCCGTTGAGGGCGTCGGCCAGCACCGCCGAGTTCGCGTATTCCAGGTGACTTCCGCTGGGGATCCCGCGCGCCAGGCGCGTCACCTTCACGGGCAGTCCCTGGAGCGCTTCGCGAACGTAGAGGGCCGTCGCTTCTCCTTCCATATCCGCGTTGGTCGCCAGGATCACTTCCTTGACCTGTCCCGCTCGCACTCGTTCGATCAGCTTGTCCACCGTGAGGTCGTCCGGCTCCATTCCCTCCAGGGGGGCGAGCCGGCCGCAGAGCACGTGATAAAGGCCGCGGTAGCTGCCCACCTGCTCGATAGCCGCCACGTCCTTGGGCTCCTCCACAACGCAGATCGTAGCCCTGTCACGCCTGGCGTCGCTGCACATGGCGCAGGGGTCGGTCTCCGCAAACTGAAAGCAGGTGGAGCACTGCTTGACCTTCTCCTTCACGTCGCGTATCGCGTCGGCCAGCGCGAGGCCTTCCTCCGGTGAAAGGCGAAGGATGTGGTAGGCCAGCCGTTCGGCCGTCTTCTCGCCGACTCCCGGCATGTGGGAAAGCAACTCCATGAGCCGTCCGATGGACTCTGTGTAGACCTTGGCCACCTGTGCCTCCCTGCACGAACATCACCTGGCGGCGCCTATTGTACCGGTTACTTGCCCTCCTTGGCAATGCATCACAGGAGCCCGTCCAGTCCCGGGATGTTCAGCTTGCCGGAGACCTTGGCGCGTTCGGCCTCTTCCAGTTCCTCGGATTTTTTCAGGCCCTGGCGGATGGCGGCCAGTATCATCTCCTGGAGGAACTCCGGGCTCTCCTCTTCGAGCACGACGGGCTCTATCTTGACGTCCAGTGGCTCCTGCAGGCCGTTGAACATGACGCGCACCATGCCGCCGCCCGAGCTTCCCTCGACCACGCGCTCCCGCAGGTCGTCCTCGACCACGCGCATGCGGCGCTGCAGGTCCTTCAGGTGCTTCTGGGCCTGCTTCATCAGGCCTCCTACGTCTTCCATGCCGGCAAAGCCTCTCATATTCCTGCTCCGTGCACCCGCCAAAAAGTGAAGTCCGGCTCTCGCCGGCGTGCACCGCCCGGTTGTGCCGGGACCTTTCTTGTAGGGGCGGTTCGCGAACCGCCCCTACGTTGCGAGACCGCAACGCCTCTCTTACCGACGTAAGCACATCGCCCATCTACGTAGTTTCGCGTCTACTCGTCCTCTACGGCCTCTTCTTCCTCGTCGGGTTCTTCTTGTTCTTCCCGGCTCACGCGCTTCTCCAGGCGCACCGGGTTGAGCCCGAGGGCCTTGTCTGCTTCCGCGAAAGCCTTCATCAGGGGTCCCTCGGCCAGTGCGTCCCGCGCGGCTTCCGGGCTCTCCGCGCACGCCATGATCTGGCGATACCTGTCCTGCCCGATGCCTTCGGGCAGCTCGGGCTGCTTGGGCGCCTGGGCCGGTCTGCGCTTGGCCTTTTCCAGCTTCTCCCTCATGCGCCCCAGCGCCTGGCCCGGATTGGGTCCGCGCTCTTCGGGCGCGCCCGAGGCGCGGCGGTCCATCGCCGCACCTCCGGACCCGGATAGCTCGCCCAGCGCCTCCTGCACGACCGCCAGTTCAGAGAGGCGGCTCATCTTGATGATGGCCAGTTCCAGAGCAATCCTTCCGGTCGTGTCGCGTCGCGCCCGCAGCTTGGCCTCCCGGAGGAGTTGGATCATGTAAGTGAGTTGGTCCGGCGCGAACATTCGGCACTGCCGTTTCAGGGTCTCCGTGTCCGCCATGGCGCCGGCCAGCATCGGGTCGTCTTCGCCACAGTACGCGGCGACGAGAAGGTCGCGGAGGTACTGGCTGAGCTGATCGGCGAAGTCCTCCACGTCCGTCCCGCCCAAGAGCGCCTCGTGAAGCCCGGCGAGGGCCGCTGCGGTGTCCTCTTGACTGAGTGCGTCCACTGTCCGCGACAGCACCTGTCGGTCCACCGCCCCGAGCATGGCCAGCACGTCCTGCATGTGGACCTCGTTCCCAAAGGCCGCCAGTTGATCCAGCGTGCCCAGCGCGTCGCGCATGCTGCCCCGGGCGGCGCGGGCTATGACGCCGAGGGCGCCTTCTTCCACTTGCAGGTCTTCCTTGCGACAGATCTCCTCCAGACAGCCGATGATGTCCGCATCGGAGATCCTGCGGAAGTCGAACCGTTGGCAGCGGCTCTTCACCGTTTCGGGAAGCTTTTGGGGATCGGTGGTCGAGAAGATGAACTTGACGTGCTCCGGCGGCTCCTCCAGTGTCTTCAGAAGGGCGTTGAAGGCATGGCCGCTCAGCATGTGGACCTCGTCAATGTAGTACACCTTGAAGCGACTGCGGGCCGGAACCAGACGCACGTTGTTCCGGAGCACCTCTACATCTTCGACGAGGCGGTTGGAAGCGCCATCTATTTCGATCACGTCGAGGTCGTCGCCTGTGGCGATTCGCCGGCAGGACTCGCACTGGCAGCACGGCCGCGGCGTGGGGCCCTCCTTGCAGTTGAGGGCCTTGGCCAGTATGCGGGCGACCGTCGTCTTCCCCACGCCTCGCGAGCCGCAGAACAGGTAAGCATGGGCCACCCGCCCGCTCTTGACCGTGTTCTGGAGCGTCTTGGCGATGTGGTCCTGTCCGACAACGTCCTCGAAACGCTGCGGACGGTACTTGCGGGCGAAAACAACGTACATTGTCCAGCCTGAATGCAGGAGGAACCGTAGACCCAAACACGCACGCGTGCAGCCTGCGGGGAACCGCAGAAAAGGGCCGTGCGCTCCGATCGAAGCGGTTCCTCGAGGCAGTAGCCGAGGAACGGCTCGAGGCAAGCTACCCCACGGCAAGCCGGGGTACTGCTTATGGCTGCTGGCTTCCGCCCCTGACCAGGTTCACAGCCGCCCGACTCCATGGGACTTGCCCGTCAACGCCACTCCAGCGGCCCTTATCCGCCGAGGGACCTAACCCCTCACGAAGTGGTCAGCCCTGCTAAAGCGGTTTGCAGGTTACAGGGCACCGCTAGCGCCCCGCCTAGCACGGCCCCCATTCTCCCTGTCAAGCACGCATAGAGCCCTCCGAAGACGGCCAATCCGTAAGCTATCACATGGCCCATTGACACGCAACCAAATCCGCTCCGCCGCGCCCGCCCGACGCCGGCCGTCGTGTCCGTGTTTGATTTCACGGCAGGCGTCCACTATATTCGCCGCTCGGTTCCGCAGGGCTGGTGCTGCGAACTGTGTGCGTCAGCCGGCCCTGCGGGGAACACGACTACGGAGGTCGAGATGCTCATTATCGCCGAAAGGATCAACGCCACGCGCCGCCGCATCGGTCGCGCCATAGAGGAGCGGGACGCCGGGCTGTTGGAGCGCGAGGTCCGCATCCAGGCGGAGGCCGGTGCGGATTTCATTGACGTCAACGCTGCCAGCGATCCGGCCCGGGAGATAGACGACCTCAGATGGGCCGTCGAGGTTGTGCAGCGGAGCACGGACCTGCCCCTGTGCCTCGATTCATCCGACCCGGAGGCGTTGCGGGCCGGTCTGGAACTGATCGAGGGGGACGTTGTGATGCTGAACTCGGTGACCGGCGAGCCGGACAAGATGCAGCAGGTGATCCCGCTGGCGGCCGAGTCGGGCGCCCGGCTGGTCGCCCTGACGATGGATGGGCGCGGACTGCCCGACACCGCCGAGCGGCGCGTGGACATCGCGGCCAAGCTCATTGAGGCCGCCCAGAGCGCCGGCATTGAGCGCGGCCGCCTCTTTGTTGACCCCTGCATCCAGCCCATCAGCACCAGTGTGGAGCAGGCGTTGGCCGTCCTTTCGGCCGTGTTCCGCATCATGCAGGCATTCCCGGGCGCGCACACGACCTGTGGCCTGTCCAACATCAGCTTCGGCCTGCCCAACCGCCCCCTCATCAACCGCACCTACCTGGGGTGCCTGATCGCGGCGGGGCTTGACTCGGCCATCCTGGACCCGACCGCTGGGGAGGTCATGGACGTGGTGCGCGCTGCGGAGGCCCTGGCCGGCAGGGACGACTTCTGCATGAACTACATCCGCGCCATGCGCGAGCGCCTTTGAGGACAACCCGAACAGCGAGGCCTAGATCGCGAGTGATTGTCAGATCCTCGATCTTGTTGCTTGTCGCCTTCTTCGCTCCCGTGGCGTACGCCGAGGGCTGGGAGCTACGCCGTGATGATCTGGACAAAGAGCGCCCAGCGGTGGAAGAAGGGGTGGCGACCGTCACTATCGGCGAAGAGCCGCTCCGTTTTCCCAGGTACCTCAACGAGATAGGCGTCCAGAGAATCAGGATACGGTTTCGTGGCCCCGGAACTGAGCGGCAGAAACTCTCAGTTGTGTGGTCAGGGGGTAGCCGGGGCACCGACACGTTCGCGGTCCAGGTCAACGGCATCTCGGTGGGCATGAGTCAGACGGTAGAGAGCCCGCGCCGGCCCTATGCGTGGTATCGAGACGATTTTGCGTTCCGGCTTGCTCCCGGTTCAGAACACGTCTTGGAGATAAGCTCGCCACCTGAGTTCAGCAGCGCTATTGAGTTCGCTGGCATCCGGATGGCCGCCCCGGACGTGCAGGACTATCAGCCTCTTTGCTACGAGTCCATTGCGTCGTTGCAGCGATATGAAAAGGAGCTGGGACGAAAAGGCACGGTCGTGAAGTCTGCTCATCTCTGGGTTTTTGCGCCACACCAGTTCGCCGAAGAAGCTAATGCACTGGCCTCTTTCCTTGAGAGAGCCTACGCAGAGATGAAGGACATCTACGGCATGGGCACAGTCTTCAAGTTCTCCGTAGAACACTATCCCCGGGGCCACAAGAGGGGATGGGGTGGCATCAGCGGCGGTGGCACGATAGGGTACACAATCGAGTCTTTGCAGAGGTTCGGCCGGTTGGGGACAGGCGATGTGCGTGGCTTTGCTGGCTACACGGAAGAGATGTCCCACGGCTTCAATGCCTACTATAAATGCGGCGGCACTTATGAAGCACTGGGTGTGGCCGTTCAGGAGGAAGTAGTGCGACGGTTGGTGCCGCGGCGGATCGCCGATGCTTTCTGGCTCAGGGAGCACGAGAAGTGGGACGACACGCAAAGAGCTTATCTGGCAGCGGGATGTAGGAATCCTGACCCCGGGAAGTATCCCTGGAACGTGCTGTACACCAGGATCCTCAACGGCCTTTTCCTCAAGCTCCGCAACGAATACGGGCCTGCGATGTGGCGTGACTTTTTCCGCCAGATCCGTGAGACCGACTACCCACTTCACCGAGCGAAGAAGACGGAGCGCATGAGGATCTATGCGGATATCTTCTCCGAGCTGTTTGGCCGGGATATGCGCAAAGAGTTCACTGAGTTCGGCATTGACCTTGACGCGGACCCACCTTGGGGCTGGGAAACGTACAAGAACCAGCAATGAGGAAACTGCAATCCTTCAGCGGGCAGCTGGACTCCCGTTTCTTTCGGCGTGCCTGGCGGTCAGGTATTCGTCAATTGCGGCGGCGGCGCGTTTGCCGGCGCCCATGGCCTGGATGACGGTAGCGGCGCCGGTCACGATGTCGCCGCCGGCGAAGACGCCTTCCATGCTGGTCTGGCCCGTTGCCTCATCGGCCACGATCGTGCCCCACTTGGTGACCTTCAGGCCCAGCGTGCTGCGCGGCACCAGGGGGTGCGGGCGATTGCCGTAGGCCGCGATGACCATGTCGGTGGCGAATTCGAGTTCCGAGCCCTCGATCGGGTAGGGGCGTCGGCGCCCGTCGGCGCCCGGCTCGCCCAACTTCATCCTCACGCACCGGAGCGCGCGGACCCAGCCCCTCCGGTCGCCGAGCACCTCTATGGCGTTGGTCAGCCACATGAACTGCACGCCCTCTTCCTCGGCGTGTTTGAGTTCCGCATCCCGCGCCGGCGCTTCTTCGATGGTGCGACGGTAGACGATGCGCACCTCCCTGGCGCCGAGCCGGAGCGCGGTTCGGGCGGCGTCCATGGTCACGTTGCCCCCGCCGAGCACGGCCACGCGGTCCTTGACCATGATGGGCGTGGCGTAGTCGGGATCGTACCCGCGCATCAGGTTGGCGCGCGTCAGGTACTCGTTCGCGCTCAGTACGCCGTTGAGGTTCTCCCCGGGGACGTTGGCGAGGATGGGAAGCCCGGCGCCCGATCCGACAAAGACGGCCTCGTAGCCCTCTTCCAGAAGGTCCTGAATGGTGGCCGTCTTGCCGACGACGAAGTTGCAGACGATCTCGCCGCCCATCCGGCTGACCAGTTCGATCTCCTGCTGGACGATGTCCTTGGGCAGACGGAAGGCGGGGATGCCATAGGTGAGCACGCCCCCCGGCTCGTGCAGCGCTTCGAAGATGACGGGGGAGTACCCGCGGCGCGACAGTTCGGCGGCTGCCGTCAGCCCCGCCGGCCCGGAACCGACGATGGCCACCTTGATTCCCCTGGCCTCCTGCATCTGCGGCAGCTCCACGTTGCCGCTCGTGCGTTCGTAATCGGCCGCAAAACGCTCCAGGTTGCCGATAGCCACGGGGTCTCCCCGCCTGCCCAGCACGCAGGTGACTTCACACTGCTCCTCCTGGGGACAGACCCGCCCGCAGATGGCCGGCAGCGTGTTGTCTTCCTTGAGCTTCCGGGCCGCGCCCAGGAAATCCTCCTCGGCGATGCACTTGATGAACCCGGGGATGTCAATGCCCACGGGACACCCTTCGACACACTTGGGCTTCTTGCACTGGAGGCAGCGCTGCGCTTCCAGGACCGCCTGCTCGGGACGCAGCCCGAAGGGCACCTCTTCGAAGTTCCGCACCCGCCCCTGGGCCGGCTGCTCGGGCATCGGCTGGCGGGGTATCTCGAGGGCCTTCTTCGCGTTCCTTCCGGCTTCCAGCATCGCTTCTTGCAGGTCGGTGTGTTTCTGGTCGCAGCCGTGGGCAGGTTCGTACTGCGGCAGGGGCCTCCTCTCGGGTTCTTCGTCGTACTGCGTCAGTCGCCGCGCCAGTTCCTCGAAATCCACCAGGTGGCCATCGAACTCCGGCCCGTCCACGCAGGTGAACTTCGTCTCGCCTCCCACCG
The DNA here is from genome assembly GCA_030628375.1 of Planctomycetota bacterium. Classification (GTDB taxonomy): domain Bacteria; phylum Planctomycetota; class Brocadiia; order SM23-32; family SM23-32; genus DAOVRD01. The sequence goes on along the minus strand of DAOVRD010000039.1, from coordinate 10,156 downwards.
TCACGCGGCAGCCGCCGCACATACCCGTGCCGTCAACCATTATGGGATTCAGGCTCACGATGGTCTTGACGCCGAAGGGCCGCGTTGTCTCGCTGACCCCTGCCATCATCGGCACCGGGCCGACCGCGTAGACGGCGTCTATCCTCTCGCCGGATTCCAGCATCCCCTGGAGTATTTCGGTGGGGAACCCGTGCTGACCGGCCGATCCGTCGTCGGTCGCTATCTTGAGTTCGGTGCAGATTGCGCTCAGTTCATCTCTCAGTACGAGCAGGTCTGCGCGTCGCGCACTGATGATGCCGGTGAGCCGGGAGCACTGCCGGCTTAAGGCCGCGGCAATGGGCCAGATGAGGGCGATGCCCACCCCGCCTCCCATGGCGACCGCGTGGTCGTAATGTTCGATCTCGGTCGGTGTGCCAAGCGGACCGACCACGTCCGGAATGAAGTCGCCCGGCTCCATCGCCGCCAACTGGCGCGTGCTCTGGCCGACCGCCTGGAATACGAGCGTTATGGACAGAGCCTGCGGATCCGCCTGGGCAATGGTGAGGGGGATGCGCTCGCCCCGCTCGCTTGGGCGGACAATGACGAACTGCCCGACCTTGCGCCGCACCGCTACGCGCGGGGCTCTGACGGCCATGCGGTATACGTCCTCGCTTAGTTTCTCCTTGGTGAGTATCTCGAACACAAGCCGGCCCTCCCGGTGTTCCAGGTCTGGTCTTCTGCCGGCCGGCAGAAACGCCTGTCCAGCCACTACGGAGGGAAAACAGCGCCGGCAGGACCTCTCCATGTTGAGGAGGCCCGCACTGCAGGCCTCCCGCGCACCCCCTGCCGGCGCTTCTCCGACCGCGATCCAGAGGATTAATCCACGCGGGACGATGCAGCGCTGACACTCGATGAACCCGCGGGGGACCGATTCTACATGAAGCCCCGGTCCCTTGGCAAGTCAACCGGGCAAGGCCGTCAACGACGCACCGGTGGTCGCCGGCGGCCCTTACTTTGCTTCGCTTGCGCCGTCTCCGGCCACGAGCGCAGCAAGACGCGCCGGCCAGTGCCCGGAGTGCCTTGCACTGGTCGGGAGATGGGACTAGAATCCCACGTCGCGGCAGCATTATGATCGCTGCGCCACTTTCAACGGTAGGAGAATCGAATGCCCCCGAAGCCGCTCGTAGACCTGGCCTCTATTGACCTGTCGCCGGTGATCGTGGGTCCGGACGGAATCCGCCGGAATAACTTGCAGCGCTACGAGATGGAACACCTCGACGGCATCATCCGCATGGACCTCGACGCGGGCATTGCCATCGGGTTCAAGGACGTGCGTGACGACGAGTTCTGGGTGAGGGGCCACATTCCGGGGCGTCCTTTGCTGCCGGGGGTGCTGATGTGTGAGGCTGCTGCCCAGCTTTGCAGCTATTACTTCAAGGAGGCGACGCAGACGGACAAATTCATCGGATTCGGGGGGATGGAGGGCGTCAAGTTCAGAAGGGCGGTGGTGCCGGGAGACCGTTTGATCCTGGTTGCCAAGAGCGTTGAAATCCGCTCCCGACGAGCCGTCTTTGACTGCCAGGGCTTTGTGAACGGCAAGATGGCCTTTGAGGCGACCATCATCGGACTGCCGATGTGAACGCCGGGTTCGCCCTGCAGGCGAGGCCGGCCAGGCCCTTGGCAAGGGGAGCGGAAGTTACCTTGAAGTGTGTCGCTGCATGAGCATCTTCACCTTCTTGGTGTGCTGACAACATGTCTGATCTGCTCTATGAGATTGGGACTGAAGAGCTGCCGGCGGGTTACATCGGGCCGGCGCTGGACGGGCTGACGGCGGAGATCCGGCAGAGGCTCGAAGAAGCCCGCCTGGGCTTCGAGCGCATCTGCGCCACCGGAACCCCTCGCCGGTTGGTCGTGGCCGTCGAAGGCCTGCCCGAACGTCAGCCGTCCCTGGCCCTCAGGAGTGTCGGTCCGCCGGCGAGCGTGGGCTTCGACGGCGAGGGCAAGCCGACTGCGGCGGCCCGGGGATTCGCCCGGAGCAAGGGTGTGCCCGTCGAAGCGCTCGAGGTCCAGGAGACGGAGAAAGGCCCTTACGTAGTGGCAGTGGTTGAGCGGCCGGGCGAGGCGGCTGCCGCGCTCCTGCCCGACCTGCTGCGTGCGGCCACCGCAGCCGTTCCCTTCCCGAAGTCCATGCGCTGGGAGGAAGGGGGTTTCGAGTTCGGGCGGCCCATCCGGTGGCTGGTGGCCCTGCTGGACGATGAGGTGCTGAAGCTGAGCGTCGCCGGCCTCCAGGCGGGGCGCAAGACACGCGGCCATCCTTTCCTGGCTCCCGGCGAGATCATCCTGGAGGATGCGTCGTTCGAGAACTACCGGGACGTTCTGCGGCGGCAATCCGTGGTCGTGGACATCGAGGAGCGGCGGAGCATCATCCGGGAGGAGATCACCGCGATCCTTGCCCCTTACGGTTCCGAGCTGGACGAGCAGGCCCTCCTGGATGAAGTGACCAACATGGTCGAGTGCCCCCATGCTGTGGAAGGGGCGTTCGATGAGCGCTTCTTGAGCGTTCCCGCCTCCGTCCTCAGCGCCGCGATGAAGGAGCATCAGCGGTACTTCCCGGTTCGCGACGGGGGAGGCGACCTCGTGCCGCGCTTCGTGACGGTCTCCGACCGCACCGCCGATCAGGATGAATTGGTTCGAGAGGGGAACGAGCGCGTTCTGCTGGCTCGCCTGGAGGATGCCAAGTTCTTCTGGGAGGAAGACAGCCGCCGGGGCATTGAGGAGCTTGTTCCGCGGCTTGAGGACGTCGTCTTCCTGGGGGGCCTGGGCGACAACCTGCAGCGTGTGGAACGGCTGGGCGAACTCGGCCTGCGTATCGCCGCGAAGGTCGGCCCCCACGTGTCCGAGGACCACGTGCGGCGGGCCGCCCGGCTGTGCAAAGCCGATCTGCTGACCGGCCTGGTCGGCGAGTTCCCCACCCTCCAGGGCATCGTGGGCCGGGAGATCGCCCTGGCGCACGGCGAGCCGCTCGAAGTGGCGGACGCCATTGCGGAGCACTACCTGCCGGCGGGCGCCGACGATGCGCTGCCCTCCACCGGCGAGGGGAGCGTGCTGGCGCTGGCGGACAAGCTCGACATCATTGTCGGCTGCTTCTCATTGGGGGTGCTTCCCAGCGGTTCTCAGGACCCTTATGCGCTGCGGCGGAACGCTACGGGCATCCTGCTGATACTCGAAAAGAACGAGTTCGATCTGCGCCTCGGGGAACTGGTTGAGATGGCGCGGGCCACCTACCGGGATCACGACGTCGAATGCGATGATGAGGCGGCAGGCCGAATCATGGAGTTCTTCCGGGACCGGCTCTACCACGCGGCCATTGAGAGGGGGTTCCGGCACGATTTCGTGCGGGCGGTGCTCGCGGCCGGATACGAGGGCATCGAGGACCTCTGGCGCAGGATGGAGTCCCTGGCCGAGTGCGCGGAGAAGCCGTGGTGGCCGTCCCTGGTTGAACTGGTGGATCGGACCTTCCGCATCCAGCGAGACGCCGAGCAGATCGAGCCGCTCAAGGAGGAGTTGCTGCGGGAGCCGCTCGAAAGGGAACTGGCTGCCGCGCTGGAGGAGAACCGCGCCGATATTGCTGCGTTGTTCGACGGGGGCCAGTACGTGGCGGCCGCCGAACGGTACTGCTCGGCGTTCGCCCAACTGGTGCACGATTTCTTCGAGGAGGTGTTCGTGAACGTGGAGGACCAGGCCGTGCGCCAGAACCGCAAGTCCCTGTGCGCCTGGGTCTACCGCCTCTTCGCGGATTCGTTCGCCGACCTATACCTGATAGAGACCGCCGAGCGCCCCGAATAAGCCGGCGCCGCACATCGCCCCCGCGTGGTAAGGGCACGGCGCGCCGTGCCCCTACGAGCCCGTCTCGGCGCGGCGCGGGCGCTCAGACCTGCCCGGTTCCTATACCGCGTCCGGAGCTGTCCAGTCTGAGGCCCTGCAGTTCGTTCTTGAGTTCCTGGGGCCTGGGCGAGGCGGCAAGGGCGGCGTCCAGCGTGATCGTGCCGGCGCGGTAGAGCTGGATCAGCGCCTCGTGGTAGGTCTGGTTGCCGAAGTAGGTGTCTTCGCGCATGGCGGGGGACAGCTTCGACGTTTCGGCCTTGGCTATCAGTTCGCAGACGGTGGGCGAACGCATCATGGCCTCGACGGCCGGCAGGCGTCCCTGGCCGTCCGCTCTGAGCAGAAGCTGCTGGGACAGGATGCCCTGCATGGTGTTGGCCAGTTGCGTCTGCAGCAGCTCGTGCTGGTGCGGGGGGAAGTAGCTGACGATTCGCTCCAGGGTCTGCATCGAAGTGGCCGTGTGCAATGTGCTCAGCACGAGGTGGCCGATCTCGGCGGCGTTGAGGGCCGTCTCGATCGTGACCTGGTCGCGCATCTCGCCGATGAGAATGACGTCCGGGCTCTGCCGCACGACGTGCCTCAACGCCTGCCCGAACGAGGCCGTGTCCGTCCCGACCTCGCGCTGTTCGATCAGGCTCTTCTTGTCCCGGTGGACGAACTCGATCGGGTCCTCGATGGTGATGATGTGGCGCCTGTAGTGCGTGTTTATGTAATCCACAAGGGCGGCCAGCGTTGTGGACTTCCCCGATCCGGTGACTCCCGTGACCAGCACGGTGCCCCGCGTCTGCGAGGCCAGGTGCTCCAGTTGCTTCGTCGGGAGGTTCAGTTCCTCGAACGAGGGGATGTCGGTGGGGATGTAACGGAACGCCGCACTGATGCGCTCGCGCTGGCGGAAGACGTTGACCCTGAATCGCCCTATGCCTTCCACCTCGTAGGCAAGGTCCGCCTCGCCCGTGGTCTGGAACTCATCGCGCCGGCGCCCCAGAAGGATGTCGGCAACCCGCTCCATCACGCGGCCTGGCACCTTGTCCATCTTCAGGAAGCTCACTTCTCCTTCCAGGCGCAGGGCGGGCGGCCCCCCCGTCTTCAGAAACAGGTCGGAAGCCGAACGCTTGACGGTCAGGCGCAGCAGCTTCTCCAGCCATTCCTGGACCTGGGACGGGGTTTCGCGGGAGTTGTCGGATGTCGGCATTGTGGTTGTCCTCTCGATGGTCTACTGGCCCGACGCGTGTCCGCGCTCAGGGCTCTCCAGGCGCGCCTTGGCATACTGCGCGTACTGATTGTTCGGGCATTCCCGGACCAGCTTTTCGTACAGCTCTTGGGCCGCCCGGCTGTTGTGGAGTTCGTCCTGGTGCACTTCGGCGAGCCGGAACGTCATCTGGCAGCGCTCTTCTTCGTCTTCGGCGCCGCACAGCTCGATGGCCTTCTCGAACTCCCGGACCGCCTCCTCCGGCCTGCCGCACCGTATCAGGACGTCCGCCAGGCGCTTGTATGCTTCACTGTCTTTCGGGTCCTTGTCTATCTCCTCGCGGTAGAGTCCGGCCGCCTTTTCGAACTCCCGGCGGGCCTCGGCGCCGGCGGCCCGATCGTAGGTCTTTCTGTACACAATCTGATCGTCGCCGATCAGTGCCCGCCCGAACTTGCCCACGAAGTGCCCCCCGGTGCAGTAAAGCGCGAAGCTGTTGAAGCCGAGGATGACCAGGGTCTTGAACACGCCTATGAGGACCACGAAAACCACGCCAATGCCCCCGCCAGACGCCACGCCGCTGAAGGCCACCTGCGAGAACTGAACGAGCAGTGCCATAAGGCCCAGAAGGTACACGCTGTGCGCGATGGTGCTGCGCCTGAGGGTGCCCGAGAGGTGAAGAGCGAGGGCGGCAACGATCCCATATACACATGCGATGAGGAGCGAATGCGCGCGTATCAGCGACATCATGTGTCCTCAACCGCGCTGCACGGAAGGACGCCCGCCTTCGGTGGTCCGGCACGTAATGTAGCGCAGCCGCCCTCGGCTGCGGCGGATGGGAATGGCCGGAACTCAGGCGAGGGCGCCTGAGCTACAGGGCGCCTGTGCCACACAGATACGGCAGTCTGGAGCGCTGAGGTATTGACTATTCTGGAAGCTCTTTGTTTTCCAACGGGCTGTTAGCTCGACTTTCGACAAAAAGAGGAAAGCCGGATCGCATCTTGGGTAGATTGAACTTGCAGGAACCATCATCCAGGATGGGAGAGCCGGCTTATGACTACAGTATCCACATTCGTGATGCTGATGGCAAGTTTCGATCCAGCTCTGACCGCTCCCACCGCAGCCAGTCTGGCCGTGTTGCTGCGCGGAGCCGTCCTCGTCCCCCGTGCGCGCACCGTCACGGCCTGTCTGGTGGCGGCATGGCCGTGGGTGAAAAAAGACTGGCAGGCCTACGAAAATGTCCTTCGCAGGGCAAAGATCAACATGCTGTGGCTGGCGCGCATTCTGTTCGCCCTGGTGCTGCGCCTGGTCCCGGCGCAGGCGCCCATCTACCTGGCCATCGATGAGAGCCTGGTGCGCCGCTGGGGCCCTCACGTTCCCGCCGTGGGCATGCACCGCGATCCGGTGCAATCCTCCCACGGCCGCAATGCGGTCAACCCCGGCCACAGGTGGGTGGTGCTCTCGGTTGTGGTGAGGCTTCCGTACGTGAACCGCCCGGTGGCGCTGCCGATCTTGAGCGCACTCTACACGCCGCCGCAGCAACCGAAACGTAATCGCACCGAGCCTCTCTACCGTCGGCACCGCACCGTGGCCGAACTGGCGCTGCTGCTGGTCCAACTGGTCGCGCGCTGGGCGCCCCAGCGCCGCTTTATTGTGGCCGGAGACGGCGCCTACGCCACACATAGGCTGGCGCGGGCGCTGCGCCCTCAGTCGCCTCACAAAGCGCTGCGGCGCACATCGCTGGTGAGCCGCTTCTATTTTGACGGGGCCACTTACGCCCAGCCCGGGCCCTACAGCGGGGTAGGCCGCCCGCGGGTGAAGGGACAGAAACTGCCCAGTCCCAGACAGGTGGTCCAACACGCCGGGACCGCGCAGTGGCAGCGGGCGGTGCTCCAGTGGTACGGCGGGCAGGGCAAGGTGATGTGGCTGTGCTCTCGCACCGGTCTGTGGTATAAGGCCGGGGAAGGGGTGAAGTGGATTCGCTGGGTCGTTGTGCGCGACCCACAGGGCGAGCGCCGGGACGAGGTGTTCTTCAGCACCGATCCTGCCTTGAGTCCAGCGCAGATCGTGGAGGCTTTCGTGCGGCGCTGGTCCCTGGAGACGACCTTCCAGGAGGCGCGTGAGCACCTGGGCCTGGAGACCCTGCGCAACTGGAGCCAGAAGGCCGTCAAAAGATCCGTGCCGTTTCTGCTCGGGCTCTATTCGCTCATAGTGGTGTGGTTTGCTCTTCATGTGGAGCAGCCCGAACGGTTTCGTCTGGAGCGACCGTGGTACAAGAAGCCGAGCGTAACCTTCAGTGACATGCTCAGTGCGACACGAGGGGACATTCTGGGCGAACTACTTTTTCAACGCCCGCAGTCTGCTCCTTGCGAGCATTTACTCTGGCCACTCAATCCCTTCTCAGCGATGACGCACCGTTGCGCCAAAAGCCGCGCCGCGTAACGGCGAAAGTCGAGGTTAGACGTCAAGAAGCTGGGGCGCCTTCATCCGCCGCCGGGCGTCCTCTCGTTCGATAACGCCTTTGCGGTACAGGTCTTTGAGACACCAGTCCATGGTGTACATTCCCATCTTGGCCTGGGTCTCCATCACGCCGTAGATCTGATGGTTCTTGCCTTCGCGGATCAGGTTGGCTACGGCTGCGTTGTGACAGAGCAACTCGGTTGCCAGCACGCGCCTGCCGCCTCCTTTTCTGGGCAGCAAGCGTTGACTGAGTATCGCCAGCAGGCAGAACGACAACTGGGCGCGCACCTGGTTCTGCTGGTGCGGCGGGAAGCTGTCCACAATCCTGTCCATGGACTGAACGGCGTCGTTCGTGTGAAGCGTCGCAATGACCAGGTGCCCGGTTTCCGCAGCGGTGAGCGCGGTGGCCATGGTCTCCAGGTCCCTCATTTCGCCGATCAGGATGACGTCGGGATCCTGCCGCAGGACGTGGCGCAGGGCCTCTGCGAAACTGAGCGTATCCTGCCCCACCTCTCGCTGGTCAATGACGGAGTTCTTGCTGGTGTGCAGGAACTCGATCGGGTCTTCAATTGTGACGATGTGGAGCTTCTTCTCGTCATTGATAATGCCGATCAGAGCGGCCTGGGTGGTTGACTTGCCGTGTCCGGTCGGGCCGGTGATGAGGATCAGGCCCTGCTGGTGCAGCACCAACTCGCGCATGATGGCGGGCGCGCCGAGTTCCTCCAGGCCGGGTATCTCTTTGGGAATGAGCCGGAAGGCGGCCCCCACGGCGTCGCGCTGCCAGTAGCAGTTCACTCTGAACCTGTACTGGTCCCCGAGCGCAAGGGAGAAGTCCAGCTCCTTCTCCCGTTCGAACTTCGCTATCTGGTCGTCGGTCAGGATGTCGTAGACCAGGCGTTGCGTGCCCTGCGGCGTCAGCGGGTCCGACTTCGTGTAGAAGAGGTCGCCGTCGACCCTCATGGTGGGGGGCACGCCAACGGTGAGCAGGACGTCGGAAGCGCCCTTGTCCACGGCCAGTTGCAGCACGCGGGCAACGGTCAAGTCGGTCTGCGTTTCCCGTCTCAAGGCGCTGCCCTCCCTTTGACTGCCGTCTCGCCTGCGTCTGCTCACCCGGACTCGGATGCTGCGAGGCGGTCAATCGCCTTCTGACCGATGTCCGTGCGGTAGTAGGCGTTCTCGAAGTGGATCTTCTGCGCCGCTTCGTACGCGCGGTCTTTTGCCGCCTGGATACTGTCTCCCCGAGCCGTTACACCAAGGACGCGCCCGCCGTTGGTCACCACGCGTCCGTCATCCAGGGCTGTGCCGGCGTGGAACACAACCACGTCTTCCATCTTGGCCACGTCTTCCAGCCCCTCGATGGGGAAGCCCTTGTCGTAGCCGGCGGGATAGCCGCCCGACGCCATGACCACGCACAGGGCCGGACGCGGGTCCCAGTCAATGTCCACGTCTTCGAGCGTGCCGTCCACCGTGCCCAGGAGGATGGGCATCAGGTCGCCCTTGAGCCGCATGATGAGCGGCTGCAGTTCGGGATCCCCCAGGCGGCAGTTGAACTCCAAGACCTGCGGCCCGTCGTCGGTTACCATAATCCCGGCGTACAGCGTCCCTCGATACGGTTTGCCTTCCCGGTTCATGGCGTGGACGGTCTGGACCAGGATTTTCCGCTCAATCTGGGCCGTCAGTTCCTCCGTGATGACGGGAGCCGGGCTGTACGCGCCCATGCCGCCGGTGTTTGGGCCTTTGTCGCCGTCGTGGATGGGCTTGTGATCTTGTGAGGACGGCAGTACGGCGATGGTTCTCCCGTCGGTGAAGGCGATTATGCTGGCTTCTTCGCCCGTCAGGCAGCTCTCGATGATGATCTGGTCGCCGGCGTCGCCGAACTCCTTCCTTATCATGATGCGGTCTACCGCCTCGTAGGCCTCTTTGAGCGCCTGACAGACGATGACGGCCTTCCCGGCGGCCAGTCCGTCGGCCTTCACGACGATGGGCGCGCCGACCATTTCGAGGTAGGACTTGGCGCGCTCGGGTGCGTTGAAAACGCGGAAGGGGGCGGTCGGGATGCCGTGCCGCTCCATGAGCTGTTTGGCGAACACCTTGCTTCCTTCGATCTTCGCGGCCTGCTGCGTCGGCCCGAACACTTTCAGGCCCGCCGGCTTGAATGCGTCCACTATCCCCTTTACAAGAGGCGCCTCCGGGCCGGCCACCGTCAGGTCTATGGCGTTGTCACGGGCGAATCTGCGCAGCCGCGGTATGTCGGTCGCGGCGATGTCCACGCATTCCGCCTGCTGGGCTATCCCCGCGTTGCCGGGCGCGCAGAACAGCCGATCAACCATCGGCGAGTCTGCCAGCTTCCAGACCAGTGCGTGCTCCCTGCCGCCCCCGCCAACCACCAGAACCTTCATCCCTGGCAATCCTCCCTCCAGTGTCTGCCGCCGGTCTCTCCGTCTGGATCGGCTTACGGGCCCGGCACAGTATAGCGAGGCCACTCTGACCGGTCAACCATGCCGACGGAGGGCAGGGTCATTCAATTGTCCCGTAGCGGATCAGATGGATGACCCGGTGGCGGTGGGCGGCCCAGTGCTCAATGCCCTCCGGGATGTTGGTCAAGCAGACCCGCCGCAGCACTGTCAGGTCGTCTTCGGGGCCGCGCCG
>DAOVRD010000085.1 GCA_030628375.1 Planctomycetota bacterium | reverse complement strand
GCGATCTGCGCTTCCTCAGGCAGTTCTGACGCTGCGGGGAGAGACGCCGAGGCCATGAAAGCAAGCTACAACTGGCTCAGGGACTACTGCGAGTTCGCCCTGCCGCCCCACGAACTGGCGGAGCGACTCAGCCACAGCGGCCTGGGCGTCGACAGCTACGAACCGCACGGCGACGACTGGATGCTGGACGTTGAGGTCAAGAGCAACCGCCCGGACTGCCTCTGCCACCTGGGGATAGCGCGGGAGGTCGCCGCCCTCACGGGCGGGACGACCCGCAGGCCCGAAGTCGAACTCCGCGAGGACCCGGACCGCACTGTTGACGACGCCGTCTCGGTCGAGGTCACCGCGCCCGACCTTTGCCCGCACTACACCGCGCGCATCATCGTCGGCGTCACAGTGGCGCCATCCCCCGCGTGGATGCAAGAGAGGCTGACGCTCTGCGGCATCCACCCGATCAACAACGTGGTGGACGCGACCAACTACGTCATGCTCGAGTGCGGACAGCCGCTGCACGCCTTCGACCTGGCCCTGATCGGCGGCGCCAGGATCATCGTCAGGCGCTCGCACCCCGGCGAGTCCATGACGACTATTGAGGGCAGCAAGCACGAACTGACCGGCCAGGAGTGCGTCATCGCCGATGGTTCCAAGCCCATAGCCCTGGCGGGCGTCATGGGCGGTTTGGAGTCGGAGATCCAGGACCGGACCACGGACATGTTGCTGGAAAGCGCGCGGTTCGATCCGCGAAGCACCCGCCGCACCTCACACCGTCACGGTCTCGCCAGCGAATCATCCTACCGTTACGAACGGGCCGTTGACCCGGAGATCACCGATTGGGCCTCGCGTCGGGCCTGTCAGCTCATCCTCGAACTGGCCGGCGGCGTGGTGCTGCGCGGCGTGGCGAGCGTCCGGGCCGACAGCACGGAGACGCCGGAGGTGACGATGCGCCTTGCGCGCCTGGCGCTCGTGCTGGGGCTGGAAGTGCCCAAGGACGAGGTCGTGCGCATCTTCCGGGGGCTGGAGCTGGAAGTGCTGAGCCAGGACTCCGACGCCGTCACAGTGCGCGTGCCGAGCTGGCGGAGCGACCTGCGCCGCGAGATAGACCTCATCGAGGAAGTCGCACGAATCCACGGTTACGACAAGATCAGCGAGATGACGCACCTGCCCGTGCGGGCCGTCGCACCATCTCTGGCCGAGGTCGCCGAACGGCGCACCCGTCGCCTCCTGTCCGGCGAAGGCTTCAACGAGGTGATGACCTACAGCCTGGTCGCCCCCACGCCGGTGCAGCGTGCGCAGCCCTGGCACGAAGGCGATCCAATCGAGATCCGCAACCCCGTCACGGTGGAACGAACACACCTGCGCCTGACGAACATGGCCAATCTGCTGGCGGTCAAGCAGTTGAACCAGGCCCGGGGAACGCCGGAAGTGGATATCTATGAGCTGGGCAAGGTCTATCTGCCGCGCCCTGACGCGGAGACGCCGGAGGAGAAGCCGTGCCTGGCCGTTCTGACCGACCGCCGGGACGGGCTGTTCGTGCTGAAAGCCGTGCTGACCAACCTGATGAACGAGCTGGGCGTGGACGCAGAGGTCGAGGAGGTCCCCGAATGCAGGGGCCCGTTCCAACCCGATCAGGCGCTTCTGCTGCGGCTGTCGGGATCGCTACTGGGCTGCGCGGGAGTCCTGTCCCAGGAAGTGGCCGATGAGTTCAACTTCAGGAACAGGCCGGCCCTCATGGAGATTGACTTCCGACTGCTGGCAGATCGCTGTCGGCTGGATCGCCCCTACCGGGAGGTGCCCGCCTACCCGGCCACCACTCGGGACATAGCCATCGTTGTGCAGGAGGACGTGCTCTGGTCCCACATAAGCGATTGCATCAAGCGCAACGCTCCCGAGGCGTTGGAACGGGACTCGATCGAGTTCCTCAGCGTCTACCGTGGTGAACCGGTTGAGCGGGGCCGCAAGTGCGTGGCCTTTTCGTTGACGTTCCGTCGCCCTGACCGCACGATGACGGCCGCCGAGGCCGAAGGAGCCCGCGACGCCGTCGTGTCCGCACTCCAGCGCGAACTGGGCGCCGCGCTGCGCTGAAGGCGTCGCAGTGTAGGGGCGGTTCGCGAACCGCCCTTACCCCGCCGAGACTCCACTTCTGTTGACAAACCCCGCCGGCGCCACTACCATACCCGCTGTTTGGGCGTGCCGCCGAACAGCCCCTCTTTCGTCAGTATCAAGCCGTTGCCCTAAGAAAACGGATTCACCGCCGAGCACGCAGAGAACGCAGAGCCGAAAGAACGTGTTATGGACCGGTTTCTTGGTTTTCTCGGCGCCCTCTGCGATCTCTGCGGTTAGTTCCGTTAGGCGTGCTAAGCGGGGAGAACACATGTTCGACAAGGTGGCCATCGTCGGCCCCGGCCTGATTGGCGGCTCGATGGGAATGGCGTTGCGCAAGAGAGGGCTGGCCGGGACGGTCGTGGGCATCGGCAGACGTCAGGAGTCGCTCAACAAGGCTTTGGAAGTCGGTGCGATTGACCAGGCGACGCTCGATGTCGAGCAAGGCGTAACCGACGCGGACCTGGTGGTCCTGGCGACTCCGATCGGGACCTTCGAAGAGTTGACGGTTCGGATCGCCGAGTTCCTGAGACCCGAGAGCCTCCTTACCGACGTTGCCAGCAGCAAAGCACGCGTAGTGGCGACGATCACCGCGGCCCTGAGGCGCCGCCCGGACGTCGCCTACATCCCGTCGCATCCCATGGCCGGCAGCGAACAGAGCGGGCCTCTTGCGGCCAGCGCCGATCTGTTCGAGGGCTGCATCTGCATAATCACCCCGCTGACCAATACGTTCCCCGAGAGCAAGAGCCAGATCGTCAGCATGTGGCAGGCCCTGGGCGCGCGCGTGGTCAGCGTGAGCCCGCAGGCCCACGACCGCACAGTAGCACGAATAAGCCACCTGCCTCATCTGGCCGCCGCTGCCCTGGTGGCCGCCCTGGACGACGCGGACATGAAGCTGTGCGGGAAAGGGCTGCTGGATACCACACGCGTGGCCAGCGCCAGCACAGACCTCTGGATGGACATCTGCGAAACGAACCGCGACCAGGTCCACGAAGCGCTCAAGGCCTACATCGCCCTGCTCCAGGAACTGGCTACGTCGCTTGAAGGCGGCGACTTAGGACAGCTCAGAAGCATGCTGGAAACCGCAAAAGACAGAAGAGACCGACTGGTGGGAGACCGCCAGGAACACAGAACCCCCTGACCCCCGCCCCGCAACCATGCAATACAGGATCGAAGTAGTTCACAAGAAGGAGTGGCCCGATCCCGCCGGCCTGAGCGCCCTTGCCGACATACGCGACCTGGGGATCGAGGCCGCCCGGGACGTCCGCGCCGTTGACGTCTTCCTGGTGGACGGCACCCTCGACCGAGACGAAGTTCGCACCCTCACCGAGAAGCTGTTCCTCGATCCGGTGGTGCAGCAATACCGCATCCCCGGGCCCGGCCAGGAGCGGTGGGACTGGGCCGAAGGGCCCGGCGTCCACTCCATCGAAGTGAAGCGCAAACCCGGCGTCATGGACCCCGTGCAGCAGAGCGCCTTGAAGGGCGCCGAGGACCTGAGCCTGCGCGACAAGATCGAGGCAATACGCACTGCACGGAAGTACCTCGTGCGCGGCGACCTCTCGCGCGCGGAACTGGAGCGCGCAGCGTGGAAGGCCCTCGCCAACGACACCATCGAAGAAGTCCACATTGACCAGCCCGAAGTCGAGTACCCGCTTCATGAACTCCGCTACGATTTCGACCTGGTGGAAGTGCCGCTGGTGCAGGCGGACGACGACGAGATGCTCCGGATCAGCCGCGAGGGCGTCCTGTCCCTGTCCCTGGAGGAGATGAAGACCATCCAGGATCACTTCAGGAAACTGGGCCGCCATCCCACGGACGTAGAACTGGAGATACTGGCGCAGACCTGGAGCGAGCATTGCGTCCACAAGACGCTCAGAGGTCACATCACTTACGAGGGGCCGGTCCCGGAAGGTTGGGAGGACCGCGTGGACCAGGACGGCCGGCTGGTCCTGGACAATCTGCTGGCACTAACGGTGGTCGGGGCGACCACCAAACTGGCCAGGCCATGGTGCGTGAGCGTTTTCGAGGACAACGCGGGCGTGATCGAGTTCGACGATGCCTACCACGTCTGCTTCAAGGTCGAGACGCACAACCACCCCAGCGCCATCGAGCCCTATGGCGGCGCAAACACGGGCATCGGCGGCGTCATCCGGGACCCGCTGGGGACCGGCCTGGGGGCAAAGCCCATCCTGAATACGGATGTCTTCTGTTTCGGGCCGCTCGACATGGCCGAAGAGGACGTGCCGCGCGGCGCCCTCCACCCCAAGCGCGTCATGAAGGGCGTAGTGGCGGGCGTGCGCGACTACGGCAATCGCATGGGCATCCCCACCGCCAACGGCGCCGTGTACTTCGACGAGCGCTACACGGGGAACCCCTTGGTATACTGCGGCAACATCGGCCTTCTTCCGAAGGACTGCGTGGAAAAAGCCGCACGGCCGGGCGATCTTGCCGTAGTCGTGGGCGGCCGCACCGGGCGGGACGGCATCCACGGAGCCACTTTCTCTTCCGTGGAGCTGACCAGCGAGAGCGAAGAGGTGTCGGGCGGGGCGGTCCAGATCGGCAATGCCATCACCGAGAAGAAGGTGGCGGACACGCTGTTGAAGGCCCGCGATCGCGGGCTCTACACGGGGCTGACGGACTGCGGCGCCGGCGGACTGAGCTGCGCCGTCGGCGAAATGGGCCAGGAAACGGGCGCCGAAGCCGAGATCCAGCACATCCCGCTCAAGTACCAGGGCTTGTCGTACACGGAGATATGGATCTCGGAGGCGCAGGAGCGCATGGTCCTGTCCGTCCCGCCGGAGAACCTGGACGAACTCATGGAGATATTCCAGAGCGAGGACGTCGAGGCAACCGTCATCGGAAGGTTCACCGACGACGGGATGCTCAGGGTGAAGTACGGCGGGAACGTGGTCGCAGAACTTGAGATGGACTTCGTCCACAAGGGACTGCCCCGCTTCAAGGGCCGGGCGAAATGGGAACCGCCCTCCTTCCCCGACCCGCTGGTCGAGGAATCGTGGGCAGAGGCGACCTCCGAGCAGGCCCAGGCGTGCCGCAAAGCACTCGCCGGCCCGGACGACTGCGCGGATGCGCTCGCGCGGATACTGGCGGCCCCCAACGTCCGCTCCAAGGAGTGGATAGTGCGGCAGTACGACCACGAGGTGCAGGGGCAGACCGTGGTGAAGCCCCTGGTGGGAGTGAACTGCGACGGGCCGGGAGATGCCTGCGTCATCACCCCGGTGTTGGGCTCCCACAAGGGACTGGCGGTCGGATGCGGCCTGAACCCCAAGTACGCCGACATTGACACCTACCACAGCGCCGCCTGTGCGATAGACGAAGCCCTGCGTAACATCACGGCCGTGGGGGCCCCCATAGAGCGGACCGCGATCCTGGACAACTTCTGCTGGGGCAACACCCGGCGCCCCGAACAGCTCGGCACGCTGGTGCGCGCCGCCCTGGCCTGCTACGACTACGCCGTGGGCTTCGGCGTCCCCTTCATCAGCGGCAAGGACAGCCTGAACAACGAATTCAACACGGGCGAAGAGACCATTTCGATCCCACCTACGCTCCTCATCAGCGCCATTGCCGTCATGGAAGACGTGCGACATGCCGTCACAATGGACCTGAAGGGGCCCGGCAACCTGCTCTACCTGGTGGGAATGACCCATCCGGAACTGGGCGGGTCCCACTACCTGGAGCTTTTCGGCCTGACCGGTATCACCGTGCCGCACGTGCGCGTCCAGCGCGCGCGCCCCATCATGCAGGCGCTCTGGTCCACCGTGCAGAGGGGATTGGTGCGGTCGTGTCACGACCTGTCCGAGGGCGGGATGGCAACGGCAGCGGCTGAGATGGCCTTTGCGGGGGCGGTCGGGCTGGAGATCTCGCTGCGGAGCGTTCCCTACGAAGGGCCGGACGGGCATCGCCTGGACAGCGTCCTGCTGTTCAGCGAATCAGCCAGCCGCTTCCTTGTCGAAGTTCCTCCCGAGAACGCGGCTGCCTTCGAAGCGGAATTCAGCGCGCTGCCTCTGGCGCAGGTCGGGCTGACCAATGACGCCGGCGCACTGACCATCGTGGGACTGGAAGGGCAGAAGCTGATGGAGGCCCCGCTGGGCCGGCTCAAGGCGGCGTGGTTGACGCCTCTGGTCGGGCGCTGAGCGCACCGGGGTGGCGGCTGGGAGGGCCGGACCCGGCGTGGGGCCTCAGAACCCCTCTGGAAGCTCTCAGAAGCATCCTCCGCAGTTACAGCTTGACACCCATGACCGCGTTGCGTTAGAATATTCGGACTTGCCTGCCGTTGGGATGGTGAAAGGGTCAGGCGTAAGCTAGAAACAGTGGCGCGGGGCGCAACCGGTGTTGCGTTCGCGTGAGTAAGTTTTGGTGTGCTACCCGTTTGCTGCGGCAAGCATTGCGCTGGTTGGCGGGCAAGGGTAGAACACCTTTTTTTCGTCTCCTGGTGAGTGTGCGATGCAAGGCAAAGAGATACTGCGCCTCGTCGAGAGCCTGCGCCGCAACAAGGAGATCGACGCGGAAGTGATCTTCCAGGCCATTGAAAGCGCACTGGAGTCAGCGGCCCGGAACCACTTCGGCATGACAGAGGACATCACCGTGGAGATAGACCGCGAAAGCGGCGAGTTTGTGGCCCTCAGGGACGGCGAGCGGATTCAGCCGGAGGTGCTGGGCAGGATCGCTGCGCAGATCGCCAAGCAGGTCTTCATCCAGAAGATCCGTGAGGCCGAGAGCGAAACCATCCACAAGGAGTACTCCGAACGGATAGGGCAGCTGGTCAGCGGCGTGGTCCAGCGATTCGAGGGGGGCTCGATCATAGTCAACCTTGAGCGGACGGAAGCCGTCATCCCCCGCTCCGAGCAGATACCCGGAGAGCACTACCAGGCCGGCGAGCGCATCCGAGCCGTCGTGGCCGACGTGCGCAAGTTCAACAACCTGGTCAAAGTGATCCTGTCAAGGAGCAGCCACGAATTCATCCGGCGCCTCTTCGAACTGGAGGTGCCCGAAGTCGCCGAAGGCATCGTCCAGATGAAAAAGATCGCCCGAGAGCCCGGCCTCCGGACAAAGGTCGCCGTGGTGAGCCTCGAGCCCAGGGTGGACTGCATCGGGGCTTGCGTGGGCGTGCGCGGCACCCGAATCAAGAGTATCATAGACGAGGTGAAAGGCGAGAAGATAGACATCATTGCCTGGAACGATGCCCCGGAAACCCTCATCGCCGACTGCCTGAGACCGGCCGAGATACTCCAGATCACCCTGGAAGAAGGTGAGGAGACCAAGAGGGCCGTCGTCGTCGTGCCGGAAGATCAACTGTCCTGGGCCATCGGCTGGAAAGGGCAGAACGTGCGCCTGGCCGTGAAGATGACGGGCTGGGACATTGACCTCGAACCCCCTGAGCGAACCGAGGAAGAAGAGGAAGAGCCAGGCCCGGAGACGCCTCAAGAGGCGGACGAAGAAGCAGAGCCGGCCGAAGCAACAGAAACGGAAACCGACGAGGAGCCGGACCAGGAAGCCGCTGAGGAGACCGAAGCGGACGTCCAGTCCGCCGAGACGGCGGAGCCTGCGGAAGACGAGGCCGACACAGTTCCGGAAGAGGCAGACGCCCCCGACGAAGTCGAGCCGGACCAGGAAGCCGCGGAGGAGACCGAAGCGGACGTCCAGTCCTCCGAGACGGCGGAGCCTGCGGAAGACGAGGCCGACACAGTTCCGGAAGAGGCAGAGGCCCCCGACGAAGTCGAGCCGGACCAGTCCCCGAACGCTTCGGCGGACGCCGCCCAGAGCCCGGATTCCTCTTAAAGGTCAGGCCACAGGAATGCCGCTGCGCCCTGCGCGCGCCGCGAGGGGCCCGACGGCCGGTGTGTGCGTAGAGGTAGGACGCAAATGGCGGACAAGGTAAAGATACACGAGATCGCCAAGACCATCGGCATATCCAGCACCGAGTTGGTCGAGATATGTCAGAGGGGCGGCTACCCGCACATCACCCACCACTCCAATGCCGTGCCGCCCGAGGAGGCAGAAGAGATACGGAAGACGGCCATAAGGCTCTACAAGCCGAAACAGGTGAAGATCCCGAAGGCAAAGGCGAAGCCCACCAAGCCCAAGAAGGTCGAAAAGCCCAAGCCTAAGAAAGAACGCGTGGCACTGACCAGGGACGTCAAGCCGGTCCCGCCGCCCAAGCCCGTGGGCGTTCGTACAGCGGCAGAAGATGAAGGTGCGTTGCTTGAGCCCAAGGAGGAGGTGCCGCCGCGAAGGACCAGAAGACGAGCACCGGCGAAGGAAACCGAAGAGCACATCACGAAACGGACGATCGTATTCAAACACGCCAGGAAGCCGGTGCCCAAGAAGCACGAAGAGAAGGTGGAGATGATGCGGCCGGTCTCCGTGCGCAACCTTTCCGAAAGGCTGGGCATCCCGGCAAACGAGATCATAAAGAAACTCATGTTCGAGCACGGGGTCCGCGCCAATATCAACCAGATGCTGGACGACGAGACCGTGCAGCTGATCGGCCTGGACTACGAGGTGGAGATCACCCTCAAGGAGGCCAAGTCCGCCGAGGACGTGCTGGTGGAGTCGCTGCCCAAGGACGCGCCTGAAGACCTGCTCCCCAGGCCCCCGGTCGTCACACTGCTGGGCCACGTAGACCACGGGAAGACCTCGATACTGGACCGAATCCGCAACACCAGCGTGGCCGAGAACGAGGCCGGCGGCATCACCCAGGACATCGGCGCGTGGCAGGTGCAGGCCGACGGCCACACCCTGACGTTCATTGACACCCCGGGCCACGAAGCATTCACCGCCATGCGGGCCCGCGGTGCGAAGGTGACCGACCTTGTCGTTCTCGTGGTTGCGGCCGATGACGGGGTGATGCCCCAGACGGTCGAGGCCATTGACCACGCGCGGGCCGCCGACGTGCCCATCGTCGTGGCCATCAACAAGACCGACAAGCCGGATGCCAACCCCATGCGGGTGCGGCAGCAACTGGCAGGCTACGGTCTGAACCCCGAGGAGTGGGGCGGCGACGTGGGCTGCGTCGAACTGAGCGCCCTGACCGGTGAAGGCACAGACCGACTGCTGGAGAGGATAGTTCTGGAGGCGGAGCTGCTGGAAACGAAGGCCAATCCCAACCGGCACGCAATCGGCGCCGCACTGGAAGCCCGTATGCTGCCGGGGCGCGGAATCGTGACGAACGTCATTGTCCGGAACGGGTCGCTGCGCAAGGGCGACACCCTGGTCTGTGGGAACGCTTTCGGCACCGTGCGGTCCCTCTACAACGACCGTGGCCAGGAGATCGAGGAGGCCGGTCCGTCCCAACCGGTGTCCGTCAGTGGGTTGAACCGGGTGCCGGAGGCGGGCGACACCTTCATCTGCGTGGACGACCCCGAGACCGCCCGCAAGGCGGCCGGGGAGCGCCACAGACAACTCCAGGCCCGCAGGCTGCAGCCCCGGCGTCACGTCACCCTGGAGAACCTGTTCGAAAGCCTGCAACGGGGCGAGAGGAAGCAGTTGAACGTCATCGTCAAGGTGGATGTCCAGGGCTCGTTGGAGCCGCTTGTGAACAGCCTGGCCGGCCTGGGGAACGAGGAAGTGTCCGTCAGGACGATCCACAGCGCGGTGGGCAAGGTGAACCAGAGCGACGTGCTGCTGGCCGATGCCTCCGACGCCGTCATCGTGGCCTACAGGGCGAGCGTGGCCGACAAGGTGCAGGAGATGGCCACCGTGCGCGGCATTGAGATCGCTCGTTTCGACGTCATCTACGACGTCACCGAGCAGATTCACGCGGCCCTGGAGGGGTTGCTTGAGCCCGAGCAGAAAGAAGAGCACGTCGGCCGAGCCCAGGTGAGACAGATCTTCCGCATCAGCCGGTACGGCATCATCGCCGGCTGCTACGTTGCAGAAGGTTCCCTGCGGCGCAACTGCCACGTGCGCGTTACCAGGGACGGCGAGGTACTTCACCAGGGCGCTATGGCCTCCCTGCGGCAGGAGAAGAACGACGTCCGCGAGGTGGCCACCGGCCGAGAGTGCGGCATTAACATCGAAGGTTTCAATGACCTCAAGGTCGGCGACGAGATCGAGTGTTTCACCGTCGTCACGGTCAGACGTACCCTGTCGGCCAGGGCCGCGACGCAGACTGTCGAATCCGGAAGCGCACCCGACTCGCCCGCACAACAATGATCGTCGGAACAGTTGAAATTCGCTTGTCTTTGCGCGACGCCCGGACTCTGAAAGACAAACGGAGCATCATCTCCGGGCTCAAGGACAGGGTCCGCAAGAAGTTCAACGTGAGCGTGGCAGAGGTCGGCAACCAGGACATCATCCAGAGCGCCACCCTGGCCGTGGCACAGGTGTCCAACGACAGCCGCTACGTCAACGGCAGTTTGGACAAGGTGGTGGAAATGGTCAAGAGGTGTCCCGCCGCCCGACTGGTCGACTACACCATTGAGATCCTGTGAGCATCCCTCCCTCTGGACGGCCGCAGGCCATGGACCCGCGCAAAAAGAGAAGAATAGAAGAGCTTCTGCGGCGCGAACTCAGCAACATCGTTCTTCACGAGTTGAGGGATCCACGGGCGGGGTTCGTGACGGTGACCGCCGTCGAGCTGAGCGGGGACCAACGCTCGGCCAAAGTCCTGGTGATGGTCCGCGGCTCCGAGGAGGAGAAGGGCGAGGCCCTGCGCACTTTGAGCCGGGCGCGGGGTCACATTCAGGGCCTCGTTGGCGATCGCCTCGAACTGAGGTACACGCCGGTGCTGCGGTTTGCGGAAGATACGGAACTGCACACAGTCCGGCGCGTGGAGAAGCTCATTGACGAGGCTCGCAGACAGGACCGCGAGTACCGTGAGATTCCTTGACCGGCTCCCCCCGAACCCGGCGCACACGGCAGAGTGCTTTCGCGAAAAGAACGTAACAAACGGGCGACGAAGCTGACCCGGTCTGCGGTCAAGCGATACGGCGAATTGAAGAACCGCAAGGCCAGACCCGCGCTGAACCAACTGATCCTGAGCGTGCTGTATCACCTGGCCAGCGTTCGCAGGGCCACGCGGGCGCTCAGCGAATTGAAACGGGCTTTCGTGGACTGGAACGAAGTCCGGGTGAGTCATCCTGCCGAGGTCGCCGCTGCCGTGTCGTCAGCGCCCTGGGCACTGGAGGCCGCAGACCGCGTGGTGTGGCTGCTCAAGGAGGTCTACGAGCTTTACAACCGGACGGACCTGAGCTTCCTCAGCGATCTTACGCCCACGCAGGCCCGCAGTTGCCTGGAGAGCTTGCCCATGGTGCCGCGGCACCTGGCGGACGAGGTGCTGTTGCTCAGCCTCGGCGTCCCCGTGTTGCCCTGCTCGGCTGCGAGCGCCAGGATGTGCTACCGGCTCGGCCTGCTGGAAAACCGCCGTCCGACCCTGAAGAACAAACGGTTGTTGGAAAGCACGTTCGACGAGGAATATTATCCGGCCTTGCATTTGTTCTTCTGCGACTATGCCGACAAGCTCTGCACGACCGACGAGCCGCTCTGCCGGGAGTGCCCGCTGAAAAGGAACTGCCAGGGAGCAAAGTGAGGCCGGCGCCGGGCATTGCACAGCCCGCCCAATCGCCGGAACCAGGGGAGAAAACGATGAAGAATCTGATCTTTGGGATTCCGAAAGGCAGCCTCCAGGAATCCACTCTCCAGATCATGCTCAGCGCGGGCTATCGCGTGGAAACAAGCGGCCGCTCCTACTACCCGGCCATTGACGACGAGGAGATCACGGCCCGTCTGATACGGCCTCAAGACATGTCGCGGTTCGTGGAGAAAGGCGCCGTTGACGCCGGCCTGACGGGCGCCGACTGGGTGGCCGAGAACGAGAGCGACGTAGTGGTGGTGACCGAACTCGTCTATGCCAAGCAGCGACTCATGCCGGTCCGATGGGTGGTTGCCGTTCCCCGGGACTCGTCCATAGAGCGCGTGGAGGATCTGCAGGGCAAGACCATAAGCACCGAACTGGTCAACGTCACCGGGAAGTTCCTGAAGGAACGCGGCATCGAGGCCCAGGTCGAGTTCAGCCACGGGGCCACCGAGACCAAGGCCCCCGACCTGGTGGATGCCATCGTGGAACTGACCGAGACCGGCGCCAGCCTGCAAGCCGGCGGGCTGCGGATTATCGAAACCGTCATGGAAAGCACCACACAGCTCATTGCCTCCCACCCGGCGTGGGACGACCCGTGGAAGAGAACCAAGATCGAGAACCTGGCCATGCTCCTTGAGGGAGCCGTCCTGGGCCAGAGCAAGGTCGGCCTCAAGATGAACGTCCCCGACGGCCTCCTGGACAAAGTGCTCGCGCTGCTGCCCTCCTTGCGGAAGCCCACGGTCAGCACTCTGTCGGGCGAATCGGGCTATGCCGTCGAGACGGTGCTGGACGAGAGCGTCGCGCGTGCGTTGATCCCCGAACTGAAGCGCGCCGGCGCGGAAGGCATCATCGAGTATCCGCTCAACAAGGTGGTGCTCTGACGCCTCAGGCCCCCAGTTTCGAGGGCTCTTCAAGCAGCTCTCGCAGCGTCTGAAGGAACTCGGCCGCCTCGGCGCCGTTGGTGACGCGGTGGTCGGCGCTCAGCGACACCTTCATGATCGGCTCGACGCGCAGCTCGCCCCCTTCTGCGACCGGCCGCTCGACGATGGCCCCCACTCCGACGATGCAGGTCTCCGGAGGGTTGACGATCGGCAGGAAGTATTCCACTCCGTACTGCCCCAGGTTGCTGATGGTGATGGAGCCGCCCTCGTACTGTTCGGGAATGAGCTTGCCCGCACGAGCGGTCTCCGCCAGCGACCTCAGCTCCGACGATATCTCCACGAGTCCCTTCGCATCGGCGTCCTTGATGACGGGCACGAACAGGCCGTCCTCTACGGCGACCGCTACGCCGACGTTGCGGGCCGCGTTGAGCACTACGGCGTCGCCGTCGAACCGCGCGTTCATGCGCGGGTGCTGCTTCAGCGCCAGCCCCACGGCCTTCACCAACAGCCCCGTCACCGTCACCCTCTCCTCGGTGAGTGCGCGGAAGTCCTGGAGGAACTCCGTCGCTGCGCGCATCCCGATCTCGCCCACCAGGTAGAAATGCGGCACCGCCTGCTTGGCGGCCGCCATGCGCGCCGCTATGGTCCGGCGCATCGGAGAGAGCGCAACCCTCTGGCCGGCAGGCGCACCCGCGGCCACCCGCGCTCCGCGCAACCCCGACTCGACGGCCCGCTGGACGTCCTCCTTCCGCACGCGCCGCCCCCCGGCCGACCTGGCAACGTCCAGCAGGCTCACGCCTTCCGCGTAAGCGTAGCTGGCCGCAGCGGGCGTGTATGCGATTCCCTCCAATTCCGCCAGGTAGGCGCGCACGTCCCGCTCGATAATGCGGCCCCCGGGCCCGGACCCCCGCAGCGCCGCCAGAGGCACCTTCCTTTCCCGGGCGATCCTGCGCGCACGGGGCGAGGCCGGCACCCGACCGGGCGTCGTCGGCTCCGCCGCCGGCT
>DAOVRD010000142.1 GCA_030628375.1 Planctomycetota bacterium | reverse complement strand
GTGGTAGCAGGCGACCCGCGCGTTGAGACGCTCGCGCGTGCCCTGCATCTTCTCCGCCGATACGCCAGAGCGGCAGATGATGAGGCCGTAGTCCTCCGGGAAGGGCTGCCTGCCAACTACTTCGAACGGGAAGAACGAGACGGTGACAACTTCATTGGGGCGCCCGAACTTAATGGCGGCATGGTCGCCGGCCTCACCGCGGGTGCCGACGAACCACTCCCCTTCCCCGCACAGGTCCACGAACTCGCGCGGGCGGAGGTTGAGGGCGTTGATCTCAGCAAGCGATTCGGCGGCGGCCACCACAAGCGCCGACGAGGAACTCAGCCCCGCCCCGACCGGGATGTTCCCCGCCACCAAGGCATCCATGCCTCTCAGCGGCCGGTCGGGGAAGCGGTGTTGTAGTCGCAGGGCTGCGCCCTTGACGTAGTTGACCCATTCCCCGGCGCTGCGCGACACCATGCGCCGGAGGTACTGCGAGTCCAGCGTCCGAAGCCAATCCTCCCAGACGATGTCGGTTGTGAGTTCACGGAAAGTGAAGCTGCGGGGTGGGTAGTCGGCGGCTTCGGCATTCCAGAGGTTGACGCGGTCGTCGTCGCGCGGAGAAGCAGCAATCACGATCTCGCGGTCTATGGCGATCAGGTTGCACCTGCCTCCCTGGTGGTCCACGTGCCGCCCCATCAGATTGATCCTGCCCGGGGAACGGACGACCACGCAGGGCCTTTCCGGACCGGTCTTCTGGGCGAGCAGCCTCACTGCGTCGGCGGACAGGCCCCCCGGCTCGCGCCGGGCGAAATGGCGGTTCCACGCCTCCAGGCTGGGATACTGCGTTCTGCTCAGGGCTCGGACAGCATGCACTTTCCTGACCGCTTCCAGGTCTTCAGGCGTGTTGAAGGCCATCACGTCTTCGGGGTCTTCTATGCGGAAGAGCCCCACCTTGTGGCCGCTGGCGGTCAGGATATCCACAACGTCGGTGAAGTAGAACTCGCCCTGGACGTTCTCGGCACCGAGTTCCTGCACGGCCTGGTAAAGGGGCTCAAATCGTCCGACGTACACACTCAGGTTGCAGAGCTGAGACGTGGCCGCCTCCTCCAGGGAAACAGTGCCCCCTCGCAACGCGAAATCCTCGGGGATGCTCCGCGCCGCGGCCCGCACCTGGTCGGTCGGCACCGGCACGTCGGACGGTCCGTCCAGAAGTGCGCTCAAGGCCGGGAAGCCCCGGGCCAGTCTGGCCGCGTTCGGGACGTGCTGCACGGTCAGATCCTTCAGCGTCCCGACGTTCTCCGGCCACTCATGCGGCTTTAGCGAACGCAGCCGGGCGGCCAGTTGCCGCACCTGGATATCGGGCACTTCCAGTATGGCCACCGCCCGATCATTGCGCACCACGATGCGCCCGGCGGCCGGATAGTGATTGCTCGGCCCCGCCACAAGGCCCAGATCCAGGCGCCCGACAGCGCAGGTCTCCAACAGGCCTCTAACGACGCGAAGGTCAATCACCTTGTCGCCATACGATATCAAGACGCGGGCGGGAGGGCCCAGCGCAGCCAGCAGGTCCATTGCGCACCGCACGGCGTCGCCGGTCCCGCGCGGCTCGGACTGGTAGGCAAGCAGCGCCAGTGGCCTCGCACGGTGCACTTCGTCCATGACTTCTTCGGCACGGCGGCCCACCACCACCACGTGCCTGAGCACCCCGGCCTCCTCGTAGGTTTGGAAGGCATTCTCGATGACGGAGATGGGGCCGATCTTGCAGCACGGCTTGGCGGGCATGTCTTCGAGCATTCTCCTGCCAGCGCCGGCCGCAAGCGTAATCGAGTACACGTCCGATCTCATGCCGCGTTCTGTCTCCTCAGGAGGCTGCCGGCCGCGCAAACCGGCGAAGGACAGTGAGCCTTCGTCCCAGTGGCAGACACAAGCCTAATAAGTCCCGCGCTTTCGGTCAAGCCGTTCCTGCCTCGTCTGTCAGCGGGCCGGCCGCTTGACAGGTTTGGCTATCCGACTAGAATAGTGCGGCCACGGCCCGGCGGCCGGGGCACCGTGAGAGATACTCCAGTGGCAGCGACGTGGAGACCGACCCATGGAGGAACTGTTCAACCGACGACTTAAGGCCTTTGCCGACGAAGGCAAACTGGTCGCATTCAATCTTGCAGCAGTGGCCGAGGCGCTCGACACTGTGGATCAACTCAGTGAGCAGAACGTAGGCACTGAGACCGTCGAGAAGCGAATGGGCGAGTTTAGAAGCTGGGACCCGGACGTGTTCAAGGTGGACAAGGACACGGAGGACGGCTTCATCAAACGGCTGGAGGAGCGTGGTCAGCCCGTCGTGATGCTCTCGGAGGAGGCGGGCAGAAAGGAGATCAACTCCGGCAAACCGGGAGACATGCTCTACTGCGTCTCCGATCCGTTTGACGGCAGCTACCTTTTCAAGCGTGGTCTGCCGGATTTTTGGTACAGCACGCTCGCATTCTTCGATGCCGATTTCAACCCGGCTTGCTGCGCCGTGGGTGACGTGGTTCATCGCAAGATAGCCTTCGCCAGCGAGAAGGGAGCCTTCATAGCCGACCTGGCCGACGACCGGCTGGCCCATAAGTTCAAGCTCGACGCGGACTATCGCCGGACGATGGGACGCGAGCCCGTAACCGAGCTGGAAGACGCGAGCATTGAGTCCTACGCCATGAAGCCGCGCAAGTTCCTGCTGCCCCTGGTTGACAGGTACCGCCAGGTGCTGGAGCCTTTCAAGTTCTTCCTTCCTAACGGCGGGCCTTACGGGTTCGTGGACGTCGCGGAAGGGAAGATTGACTGCTACTTCGCAGCGCCCCAGCCGTTCACCGAGGTGTTCTCGGGCGTTTACGTCGCAATCCAGGCCGGCGCCGTTGTCACAGACTTCGATGGCAACGAAGTCGCTTTCAGCGATGATATCAACAGCGTTCTTAACGTAGTGGCCACCACGAACCCGACACTGCACGAGAAAGTGTTGGAGAAGGTGGCTCAATGCAAGTAGCCACTCGTGCCGTCCCCGCGCGGGGATCACGCAATAGCATCATAGGAGCGATGAAATGGCCGACCAGGTGTTGATACTGAAAGACCTGAAGCCGCAGGACGTGCCCGACGATCTGAAGCCGGGAACGTATTTCGACTTCGAAGCGCATCCGTTCGCACACGAAGCACTCTTCAGCCGCCCGGACGTCAACTCGGTTTATGGCGCCATCCTTGCCATCGGCGCGTATGCCGAGCAATGGCTCGAAGAGACGATAGACCGGAAGAAGAGCGACCAACAGGGGCTTCAAGCGCTGAGTGGCAGCGCGCCCAACGAGCAGTGCCACACGGTGGGCGAGTTCGAGGTCCTGCTGGAGCCGGGCGCAACCTTCGAGCCTGCGCACGTGATGGGAAGCACGGGGGGCAAACCCGGTCACTGCATATACGTTGAGTCAGGCGCCTCCGTCATCGGCAGCGACGTCTATCTGGACGGCGGCAGCATCTACATCGGCTCCGGCACGACCGTGGAAACTGGCGTCGGCATCAAGGGCCCCACCATAATCGGCGAGGATTGTGAGATTCGCCAGGGCGCGTACCTGAGGGGAAACTGCATCCTGGGCAGGGGCTGCACCATTCGCGGAGAGTTGAAGAACGTAGTCATGATGGACAAGGGCACTTTCCCCCACCCTTCCTACCTGGGCGACAGTCTTTGCGGCTACATGACGCACTTCGGGAATCAGGGCACCGCCGCCAACCTCGGCATTTACGAGGGAGTTCGACAGCCGGACAAGAGGAAAAGCATCAAGGTGCGCATCGGCGGCAACACCTACGACCTGGGCACCCCGAAGATGGGGGTATGCATGGGGGACTTCACCCAGGTTGGCTGCAATTCCGTCACCGATCCAGGCACTTTCCTCAAGCCGTACACCATCGTCTACGCGCTTAGTCGCGTCAACAAAGGCTTCTACGGCCCCAACGTGGTGCTCAAGAACAAGCCGATGGAGCATGGCGTGATCGAACGGGCACCGCTTAAGCCGTTGGACTGAGGCCACACGACGGGCCGGTGGTGCAACAGCCTGGCTGCCGACACAGGCAGCGTCGCTCCTGGCTCAGTTACGGATTGTCACGAAGCTTATGCCGGTAAGAGGCAGCAAGAAGGCGTCCGAATGGGCAGGCATGCTGGCCGATCGCAGCAGCGGCCTGTATCGCGTGCTGGGCGGGTTGTACGGGCAGGACCGCCAGGTGCTCGCGGAGAGGGCCGCCGTTTGCCGCAAGGCGCTTGACGCATTCGCGGCGGCATACGGGGAGAACGCCGAAGCCGTAGTCGTGCGAACGACGGGACGCGTGAACCTGCTGGGGATGCACGTTGACCACCGCGGCGGATTCACCAACCCCATCGCCGTCAAAGAGCTGTTCCTGGTGGCGCAACCGCGGGACGACGACCGCGTGGTGTTGAGAAACGTGGAGTCAGATCGCTTTCCCGACGACAGCTTCGTCATAAGTGAGGAACTGCCGGAGGCCAGGATAGACGACTGGGACGCGTGGACTCAGGCCCAGGCGGAGCAGCGCACCAGAGCCGGCACGGTCGGCCACTGGTCGAACTACGTGAAGGCGGCCGTGTTGTATTTGCAGCACCTCAACACCGCCGCGGACGGCAAGTTCAGCCCTCCGCTGCGTGGGATGGACGTGGTGGTGTATGGAACGATCCCCGCGGCCGCTGGCCTGAGTAGTTCGTCGGCGCTGGTGGTAGCGGCCGCCGAAGCTTGCGTCCGCATAAACGCCCTCGCGATGACGGACATGGAACTGGTTGACATGTGCGCGACGGCCGAGTGGTACGTGGGGACGCGCGGCGGGGGCGGCGACCATATGGCCATCAAGTTCGGCAGGCTGGACCACATCATGCACGTGGGCTCCTTCCCTTTCTCGGTGGACTGGCTGCCCTTCCCCGCCGAGTACAGCATTGTGCTTGCCAACAGCCTGGAGAAGGCCGAGAAGTCGGCGGGCGGGCGCGACATCTTCAACCAACGCGTCGCCTCCTACGTGTTCGGGCTGATGCTCGCGCGGAAGAACTTCCCTGAGTTCGCGTCGAAGTTGGAGCATCTCCGGGACCTCAACCCGGACACTCTAGGCACTGACGAGGCACAGGTCTACCGCATGATTCGCTCGCTGCCGGAAAGGGCGGGCCGAGAAGAGGTCCGGGAGATGCTGGGCGACCAGGCCGAAGCGGTCCAGCGCACCTTTGCCAGTCATGCCGAGCCCAAAGACGGCTACGCAATACGGCAGGTCTCTCTGTATGGCGTCAGCGAGTGCATCCGGTCCGGCATGGCCGAGGGACTGCTCAAGGACGGCGACGTTGAGGGATTCGGCCAGTTGATCAACGTGTCGCACGATGGCGATCGGGTGGCCCGACTTGTTGACGGGCAGCGTGTTCGCTGTGAGAACGCCGTGCCGGACGCGAAACTGGATCAGTTGATGGCGGACCTCCAGTCAGGGGAGCCAGGCCGGGTGGAACGCGCCAGGCTCTGGTGTCAACCCGGAGGCTACGCC
This sequence comes from Planctomycetota bacterium, assembly GCA_030628375.1. GTDB lineage: Bacteria > Planctomycetota > Brocadiia > SM23-32 > SM23-32 > DAOVRD01. The sequence goes on along the minus strand of DAOVRD010000142.1, from coordinate 4,598 downwards.
GTCAGCACGGAGGAGCTGGACATTCTGGTGGACATCGCCCGGGCGGCGCGAGGAGTTGTCGGCGCCGGGCTGGTCGGTGCGGGACTCGGAGGAAGTATCGTGGCCGTGGTCGAAAAGGAGCACGCCGCCGGGCTCATCGAGCAGTTCGCCCGGGAGTACTATGACCCGCGCGGCCTGCCTGTGGCGGCGGAAGTGGTGCGGCCGGTCGGAGGGGCATGCGTGCTGGAAGCCGAATGAGCGCTGACCCGGGCCGGGCGCGACTCTTACTCGTGGGGTGGGAGGACAAGGGCAAATGAAAGTGTTCGTGATCGTGGACATGGAAGGCATAAGCGGCATCTGCGTGCGCGGGCAGGTCTTGAACGGGGATGCTCGCTACGCTGCCGGGCGGAAGTACCTGACCTGGGACGTGAACGCGTGCGTGGAAGGATGCTTTGCGGGCGGCGTCGAGAGTGTCGTCGTCCAGGACGCTCACGGCGGCGGCCACCACTTCCTGTGGGAAGAGCTCGACCCCCGCGCCGAGTATATTCAGGGCGCAACCGGCAAGGAGCGGATGCCCGATATCGGAAGCTTCGACGGACTGATCCTGCTCGGCTACCATGCGATGGCAGGCACGCCGGAAGCCATCCTGGAACACACGATGAGTTCGGCGAACTGGCAGAACTTCTGGCTCAACGGTCGCAAGACAGGCGAAATCGGCATAGACGCCGCCATCGCCGGGGAGCGCGGTGTTCCGGCGATCATGGCCAGCGGCGACGACAAGGCCTGCCGGGAGGCCGAGGAGTTCATTCCGGGCATCGTTACGGCCTGTGTCAAGACGGGCCTGAGCGTGCAGGGCGGACGGCTTCTGTCGGCCGAGACGGCCCACAAGCTTATCACCGCTTGCGCCACGGAAGCGGTGCAGAAGGCCGAGCAGATCGCGCCGGTGAAGATCGAGCCGCCCGTCACGGCGAGGCTGGAGGTCGTGTCGCGCGGGCGCCTGCCCGTCCGCGGCGAGAAGCCCTATGTCAGGATCATAGACGGGCGCACTTACGAAGTGACGGCCGACAGCGTCCAGCAGGCCCTCGACCGACTGTGATGGTTGCAGACGCCTTGTAGCTCAGGCGCCCCCGCCTGAGTTCCGGCCATTTCCATCTGCCGCAGCCGAGGGCGGCTGCGCTACATTACGAGCCGGGCCTCCGTCGCTCCTGTCGGAGCTTTGGAGCCTGCGGGGGCGCCTAGCCACATTCTTCAACGGGCTGCTACGCGATCTCTACCAACTTGCCGGTGGCCAGCGACTCGTGCACGGCGGCCACGATCTTCGTGGTCTCCAGACCGTCCACCCCGTCGGGATACCGCCCCGCCAGGTCCGTAAGCTTCCCGCCTTCCATCAGGAACGCCACATTGTCCGCAAAGTCTGCTATGGCATCAATGCCGTACCCGCCGTAGACCGCCTGGCCTGCCGTGTCCTGCGTTTCGCGAAAGAAGCCCAGGTTCGGCGTGACCATCCTGTCGTCGGAGGCGAAGCAGCTCTCTGCGCCCCGGTTCTGCGAGTCCACCTCCATGATGCCATCGGTGCCGACAACGCGTATGCCCTGGTTCACTACTGCCTCGAACGCCTCCGGCAGTATCCACGAGGCCTGGCATTGGAACGTGATGTCCCCCTCCATCTCCACCGACATGCTGATCGAATCCCACGTGTCCACGCCGATGGCCGGCAGCTTCTTCCTGACGCCGGTTGCGTAAACGCGCCTGCCCCGGGTCTGGGCCACCCAGCGGAACAGGTCAACCATGTGAACGGCCAGGAACCAGGCGGGAGAAGACTCAGCCGCCCATGCCGACAACCAGTCACGGGGTACCTCTACCCGATCTTCCATCCAGGCATAACCGTACTGGATCTCCCCGAACTTTCCCTCGCGGGCCAGACGGCAGAGTTCCGCGTGGTAGGGGTCATATCTCTTGTGAAAGTCCACCTGAAGAAGCGTCTTGCCGGCGCGTGCGGCCTCGACCAACTGGCTGCAACCCTCGACAGTTACTTCCAGCGGCTTTTCGACCAGCACGTGCATCCCGGCGTTGATGGCGTGCAGCGCGATCTCCCGGTGCAAGTGGTCGGGAGTGGCGATGGTGACGGCGTCCGGCTGCTCCCTCTCCAGCATCTCCGCGAAGTCCGCGTAGGTGCGCATCCCGAACTCGCGACGCCGCTCCTCAAGCAGTGTTTCGTTGATGTCGGCCAGCGCAAGGAACTGGCAGCGACCTTCACGCTCGAGCTGGCGGAACGCCCTGAGGTGCATCAGGCCGAACTGCCCGCCGCCGACAACACAGATCTTGGGCCTGCGTGCCATCTCTCAAGTCCCGTCCTTTCAGCATCGCCGCCGGGCTGGCGCCGGCGAGCGAAAAGAGAATCCGGCAGCATCTCAACGGTAACGAGAGTTCTCCCCGGCCTGCCACATGTCGGGGTTGGTGTCCAGCGCATCCAGGAGCGGCTGCGATGCCGTCGTCAGTCGGTCCACCACCTCCGGAGGCAACTCCAGGTCCGCCGCCCGCGCGTTCTCGCGGGCCTGTTCAGGCGTCCGCATTCCGGCGATGACGGACGCCACTCCCGGGCGGTCAAGCAGCCAGGCCAGTGCCAGATCCGCCATCGGCTGGCCGAGTTCTTCGCTGGCGGCCCGGAGTTCGTTCACGACATGGAAGGACAGGTCCGCGGCCTCTTTACAGTAGCGGGCCCGGCTCCTTTCGGGCGGAACGTCCTCCGGCCGGGCGAACTTGCCCGTGAGGAGGCCCTGCGCTAGCGGGCTGTAGCAGATGATGCTCACCTCGTTCGCCACGCAGATCGGCGCGATCTCGTGCTCGACTATGCGCCAGAGCAGGCTGTAGGGAAGTTGATCAACCTCCGGGTGGCCGGCCTCCAGGGCTTCGGACAGGTCCGCTCTGCCGAAGTTGGACACGCCCCAGGACCGGATCTTGCCCCCCTGCCGCAGCTTCTCCAGCACGGCGGCCGTCTCGCCGAACGGGATGTTGTGGTTGGGCCAGTGAACCTGGTAGAGATCAATGCAGTCCGTGCGCAGCCGACGAAGGCTGTTCTCGCAAGCCTGGATCAAGTCGGGCTCCGCAAGATGTTGCCTGGAGACCTTGGTGGCGATGACAACCTGGCCTCGCCGGTCCCCTAAGGCCCGGCCCAGCACTTCCGTCGAGTGTCCGTCTCCGTAGCCCTCGGCCGTGTCGAAGAAGTTGACGCCGGCGTCCAGGGCTGCATGGACCGTCTGCACTGACAGTTCGTCGTCCTGCTCACCGAAAGTTCCTGCCGAGGCCATGGCCATCGTGCCACAGCACACTGCGGAGACCTGGATGTCCGTCTTGCCCAGTTTGCGGTACCGCATTTCTTTCCCCTCTCTTGTCCGCGGCTTTCGGCCCGTTTGGAGCGCACCGAGGCAGGCGTGTAGCTCAGGCGCCCCCGCATGTAGCTCAGGCGCCCTCGCCTGAGTTCGGGCCATTCGCCGCAGCCGAGGGCGGCTGCGCTACATTACCAGCCGAGCCTCCGTCGCTCCTACCGGAGCTTTGGCGGCTGCGGGTGGCTGAACCACATTCTTCAACGGGCCTTGAGGCCCGCTCCGATGGGCCTCATTATGCCGCATTTCTCAGATACAGTCGAGGACGAGGCATGAGCCAGGCGCAGGATTCGCGACGAGTGAATCTTGACAAACCGCCGGCCCCGGCGTAGATTCAGGCCGAGCCGGATGAATCCCCCTGGTAGGGAGCCATGTGGGGAATCTGGCATTATGGGCAAACGGAAGGTCGCTCACCGAACGGCGGTAGCCGAGCTGACTTCAGGACCCACAAGGAGCCAAGGCATGACTGCACGAAAGCTCGCGTTTCTGGTTGCGTTGCTCTGTGTTCCGCGTCTGGCCGGCGCGCAGGTTGACCTCAGCTGGCCACTGCCCGTGGACGAGCACACCATCGCGCTGTTCCATCTGGATGACGTCGCCGACGCAGAGGTGCAGGATGCCGCCGGTGGCCCGGCCGGCCCGACCGGGGATGCCGTGGCGACCCTGGGCAGGTTCGGCGGGGCACTGAGCTGCAACGGCGTGGGCGGGTGGATTGACGTGCCGGACCGGCCCGAGGCCGCGCCCGAGGCCGGCCTCACCGTCGAATGCTGGGTCAAGTTCCGCGAGAAGGCCGGGGGCGACATTATCTGTCGAAACCAGGGCTACATGATGCGCATCGGCGGCACGGTCCAGGCCTACATCGGCATTGACGGAACCTGGCGCACCGTATCCGGCGCCACGGCCGTCCCGGTGAACCGTTGGACGCACCTGGCCATAACGTATGACCGGGAGAGCAAGGAGACCCGCATCTACATTGACGGCAAGCTCGACGTGGCGAGGGTGGCCCGTGGCGTAACCGCGGGCGAGCTGGCGCCAGGGGGCTCTGTGCTGCGCCTTGGCAGCAACGACTGGAGTGCCGCCAGCTCCGTGCTGGACGGCAAACTGGACGAGGTCCGCATCTCCTCGGTTGCACGGAGCTACACTCCTTTGCATGCCACCGAGGGACCGCCGATTCCCGAGAACACGAACCTGGTGGGCAATCCCGGCTTCGAGTCGGGCATGTACGGCTGGCGCATAACC
>DAOVRD010000105.1 GCA_030628375.1 Planctomycetota bacterium | reverse complement strand
GGCCAGGTAAGACAGGCCGCGCCGCCACTGCTTGGCCCTGGAAGAAGACGCGTGCATAGCCGGTGCCAGTCCAGAAACGAAAAGGCCGTCGGTCAACTCAACTGGGCCATTGTGGGGCAAGACGTGACTGGTTTGCAAACCTGCCTGCTAAGTCCTTGCCTGCCATGTTCTTAAGGAGGTGCTTTTTCCGCCACGTGGCCTATCAGCCTCCGGCGCGTATCCGGTAGAATAGGCCGGCGCAGTCGTCGGCGCCGGAAGGGTCCGCCGTCACATAGCACAGAAAGCCAGGACTGCCATGGTGAGCGAAAGAGAGGTGCTGGGGCTCGTCAACTCCAAGACCTACCGCCAGATGCGAACGGAGGAGCTGGCACAGCGCCTCTCGGTGAAGGACGCGGAGATGTCCGACTTCCTTGCGCTGCTCGAAGAGCTGGAGCGGCGCGGAAGGCTGGTCAGGGTCAAGAAGCAGCACTGGGTCAATCCGGACCGGGCGGGGCTGGTGGCGGGTCGCCTGCAGTGCAATTCGCGCGGGTTCGGGTTCGTGCTGCCACTGGCGGAAGGGGAGCAGGACGTCTACGTGGCCGAGGAGGATATGAGGGACGCGATGCACGGCGATCTGGTGGTGGTCGAGGTGCACCGCAAGAAACCCAGGCGCAGTGGGAGGCGCGGGCGGAAGGCCCTCGGCCCGTCCGGCTGGGTCATCAAGGTGATCGAGCACCGCAACCGTCATGTGATAGGCACCTTCGCGCCGGGCCGCAAGTTCGGCCGGGTCGTGCCCGGCAACCCGCGCCTGTTCCGCGACATCTACGTCGCACGCGAGGACTGGATGGGCGCCGTTGCGGGGGACCAGGTGCTCGTGGAGTTGACGGCGTGGCCGAGCCTCCATCGCAACCCGGAAGGTGAGATCACAGAGGTGGTGGGCAAGGCCGGCGCGCCCGGCACGGATGTCCAGTTGGTCATCCTTGAGTTCGGGCTGCCGCGGCAGTTCCCGCAGGAAGTCCTCCGGGCGGCGGAAGGCCTTCCCGACACTCCGCCGGCGGAGGAGGTGGCCGGGCGGCGCGACCTGCGCGAATATCCTACCATCACCGTTGATCCCGAAGATGCAAAGGACTATGACGACGCCCTTTCGTTCTACCGCGACGCCGCCACTGGCCGGCGCGTCGTCATGGTTCACATCTCGGACATGTCGTTTTCCGTGCCGCCTCAGGGCGTGCTCGACGCCGAGGCCCGCAAGCGCGGCACCAGCGTCTACCTGGCCAACGCGGTGGTTCCCATGCTGCCTCCCGAACAGAGCAGGGACGAGTTGAGTCTGGTGGAAGGCAAGGACCGCCTGGCCAAGACCGTCATCATGCAGTTCGACGACGCCGCTGAAATGGGAGACTACACGATCTGCCACTCGGTCGTCAGCGTGGACCGTCGCATGACGTACACCGAAGTGCAGGAGGTGCTGGAGGGGAGCGAGGCCGAGGCGCCGGCGACCGCGGCGGCCGCCGAGAAACTGCCCGAAGACCTGTTGCAGCTCCTGGTGGATCTGGACGCGCTGGCCGGTCAGCTCCGGCGCCGCCGACAGGAGATCGGGTCGGTGGATCTGGATGTGCCCGAGTACCGCGTCAGCATAGACGTGAGCGGTCAAGTGGTCGGCGTGTCGCAGATAGTCCGGGACCGATCTCACGGGCTGGTCGAGGAGTTCATGCTCAGCGCGAATCGTGCCGTCGCGCACTTCATGCGCAAGAACAAACTGCCCGCCCTCTACCGCATTCACGAGCCGCCCCAGAAGGAAGACCTCGCGGAGTTCGCTGACTTCATTCGCGTCGTCCTTGAACGTGAAGTGGACCCCCTGGACAGGAAGCAGCTTCAGGACCTGCTGGCGGAGGTGACGGGCACACACCTTGCGGAAGCCGTGAACATGCAGCTACTGCGCGCCATGCAGCGCGCCGTCTACAGCCCGAATCTGAAGCCACATTTCGCGCTGCATTTCGACCGCTACTGCCATTTCACTTCGCCGGTGCGGCGGTACCCGGACCTGGTAGTCCACCAGATACTGGATCGTTTCCTCAAGGAGAAGCATGGCGCCGGCCGGCTGCGCGCCGAGTGGCGGGACGGGCTGCCCGGCATTGCGGGCCACTGCAACGAGATGCAGGAGCGGGCCGACGAGGCCGAACGCGAGATCGTCAAGATCAAGTTGCTTCGCTACCTCCAGGACCACCGGGACGAGGTGTTCGAGGGCGTGGTGACGGGGGTTCAGGAGTACGGTCTGTTCGTGCGCCTTCAGGACTACTCGGTCGAAGGGCTGGTCAAGGTGCAGGACATCAGGGACGACTTCTACCGTTTCGACGAGAGGAAGAAGGCCCTGGTGGGCACGCGCAAGGGGCGGGAGTTCCGACTGGGCCAGACGCTCAAGGTCACCATAAGCGAGATAGACATGGCCCGCCGCCAGCTCGACCTGCGGCTGCACGGGTGAGGGGCCGATCTCGTCCGTCACGAGCGGCCCGAAGCACGGGCGCCGGAGATGCCGGACAACACGGCCGCGAAAAGCGCCAGCTTGAACGACGACAGCCACGATATCTTCGCCGCCACGAGGCCCTGCTGAACGGCTCCCGGGAACAGGTCCGGCATCGTCCATGCCCACAACACCTTGACCAGCAGTAGAACCACCACGAACACAAGGGCGCCCACCAGCAGACAGCCCGGCAGCAAACCCACCAGCCAGATCTTCTTCATCGTACGTTCTCCGCTGCGGAGGAGGGATCCGTTCTCGGGACGGCACCGGCACCATCCTATCGCGTGGCGTCCGGCTGTCAATGCGGCGTCCCGGCGTGCAGAGAAACACGGCGGCCCTGAGAGGCGTTCGGCGTTGGCGGTGGCTGATCGCCTCAGGAGGCCGATCAGGGCAGGAACTTCTCGGGGTGGGCCAGTTTTTCCGGCAGGTACTTCTCGATGACGTAGTTGAGGCTGTGCTTGGCGAACGCCTGCTGCTCGACTCTCTGGCCCATCTGGAGCATCTTCTGGATCGCCTTCTGCCACGGTTTGTGACGCTTGAAGAACGGGTCGTTCTTCATCAGGTCTTTGGCCCGCTTGATGTCTACTTCGGTGAGGGGATGCGTCGGCAGGTCGTACTTCTTGATGTCGTCCGGCGTGACGCCGAGGAACCGGACCTTGGGCACGCAGAAGAACTCGTTGATGTGGGCGGCGTTGCCGCTGCCGACCTTAAGCGTGCGGTAGATGTTGCCGTAGCCGTACGGGTCGCCGTCCACGAAAGCGTAGACCCGCAGCCCCCTCTTCTCGGCCAGGCGGCGGATGAAACGCCTGCAGGCGCGCGTCGGGACGCCTCCCATCGAGACCAGAATGCAGTTGGCCGTCCGCCAGAACGAGTGGTTGTTGAGCCGCTGGAACATGCCGGCCGTCTCAATGGCCAGGATGAAGTCCGCTTTGGTCTTGAACTCCAGATCCTCGACGTTGATGGGCACCGAGTAAGCGCCGCTTCCGAACTTGGTGCAGTCTATGTGTATCTTCTCGCCTGTGGTGCGGTCGCGGTCCACCACGACCAGCTCGCCTGCGATCTCGCCTCCCTTTTCCTCCGGGATGAAGCCGAGCTGCTCCCTGTTGACCCCGAACAGGGCCTCCACGTCCTCCATGACGGTGTCGGACTCGGGTTGTTCGTCGAAGCGCGCCTCGCCCCAGTTCTTGGATACGTAGTATGCCTCTCGCTTGGTCACCTGCTCTTCGGTGTCTATGGCCTCTTTGGAGAGCGCCATCATGCGCAGCGTCTGGGCGAAGGTCTTGACGGTGTTGTAGGTGAGCGTGCGAGTGATCTTCCCTGCCTTAAGCTTGAAGTAGCCTTCCTTCTTGTCGTAGGCGACGTTGCTCAGCGACCGCCTGGGGAACTTCAAGGCGGGCTTCTGCCTGTTGTCTATGCGCTCTTTGACTCCGCGGGCGCAATCGAAAATAACCGTGCGTGCTTTCTTCTCCGCCATTCTCTCACCTCGTTGTCGAAGCCTTCGTGCGACCTTTCACAGAAGCCAGCATATGGTTCGTGGAGGCCGAAATCAAGAGCGCCCTGCGTGTGGCCCCCACGGCCTTCTGCACCGGTTTCAGGGCTCCTGAACCGCCCGGGGAAAACCCTTTGCAATGCTCCCCTCATGGGGTATCATGGCAGGTGCGGCTTCGATCGGTCGGTCTTTGCGATCCGTCTTACGGGGATGCTGCCATGAGGATAGTGATACGTGCCGGGGGGGTCGGGACGCGCCTGTGGCCCTGGAGCAGGTCGGACCGGCCCAAGCAGTTCCTGCCGTTGTTCGAGGGCAAGAGTTCCGTGCAGGCCGCCTGGGAGCGGTTCGCCCAGTGCGGCCTCGCCGCGCCGGACGAGATGTATCTGTCCGTTGGCAAGGACAGCCTGGACCTGGCCCTGGAGCAACTTCCCGGGGTGCCGCGCCAGCAGTTCATCGTCGAGCCGGCGCTGCGGGACACGGCCGCCGCCATCGGGCTGGAGACGATCTGGATCACGCGCCGCGGGGGTGAGGCCGTCATCGCCAGCCTGGGCAGCGACCATTACGTCGGCAAGCCCGACGAGTTCATCCGCGCCGTCTCCGCCGCGCAGGAGTTCGTCGAGCACAACCCCGCGTACCTTGTTGCCATAGCCTGCGAGCCGACCCGTGTTGAAACGAACTACGGGCACGTGCGCAAAGGAGAGGAGCTGGGCGAATACGGCGGGGTCCAGGTCTATCAGGTTGCCGAGTTCACGGAGAAGCCCGACGATCGGAGCGCCCGGCATTACACCGAGAGCGGCGATTATCTGTGGAACGCCAACTTCTTTGTGTGGGCGTCCGAGACGTTGATGAAGCAGTTCAGCGAGTTTGAGCCGGAGATGTATGAACTGTTCATGGAACTGCGCGAGGCGGCCCAGACCCCGGACTTCCGCGAGGCGCTTCACGAGACCTATCGGCGCATCAAGAAGATAGCCATTGACTACGCGGTGCTGGAGCCTGCCGCCAGGGCGGGCCGGATGGCCGTCATTCCGGTGGCGATGGAGTGGAGCGATATCGGGAGCTGGGCGACGCTCACCGACGCTTTTCCGGCGGACGAGGAAGGCAACCTGTTCCTTGCGCCGGTCCTGGCGGAGGAGACGACGAACACCACTGTCCTTGTGAAGAATCCCGACCGCCGACTGGTCGCCACCATCGGCCTGGACGGGCTGGTTATCGTAGACACCAAGGACGCGCTCCTGATCTGTCCCAAGGACCAATGCGGCAAGGTGCGCAAGCTGGTGGAGGACATGAGGGCCAGCCAGGAGTGGCGCGACCTGGTGTAGGCCTGGAGGCGGCCGAGATGTGCTGTCGGTGGTCGGGATAATGGAATGGAGAACAGTGCGCGAGGGTCAAGGATGGACGAGAAGGAGTTGCTGAAGCGCATAACAGTGGACCCGGGAATCTTCGGTGCCAAGCCCATCATCCGGGGGCGGCGTTTGGCCGTCGAGCACGTCCTGGGCATGCTGGCTGCCGGTGATAGCCCGGAGACCATCCTTGAAGGTTATCCATGGCTGGAACGGGAGGACATCCAGGCGTGCCTCGTCTATGCTCGGCGGCTGGCGGCCCGTGAGCGGATCGAGCTGTTGCCCACGGAGCCGGCAAGATGAAGCTGCTTTTGGACGCCTGTATTTGGAGTGGGGCGAGGGACGAACTCACAAGCGCAGGCCATGATGTCTTATGGGCCGGCGAATGGCCGGAGAACCCCAGCGATGAGGAGTTGCTTCGGCAGGCTCATCAGGCAGGGCGGGTTCTGGTAACCCTTGATAAGGATTTCGGTGAATGGGCTATCTTGCGTGGTCTCCGTCATTGCGGGATACTACGGCTTGTGGGATGCAGGGCCAGGCAGCAAGCAACCTTGTGCCGGCGGGTGCTTACTCTCCACGCGGAGGAGTTGGCAGCAGGCGCGATAGTGACCGCTGAGCCTGGGCGGTTGAGGATAAGAACGGCCGAGTGATCCGACATGGCAGGTTTGGTGACCGTTGAGAAAGGCCCTGGGGTGGGCGCGGTCAAGGCCTGTGCGCGGGGTGCGCAAGGCTCATTGAGGACATGAGGGCCGGCCAGGAGTGGCGCGACCTGGTCTGACGACTTTGATAATCCGAGGGGAAGGGGGGGGTTATGGGCGGCGCTGTCAAGAGTGTGTGCGTTGCAGTGGTTGCGCTGTCCGCAGTGTTCGCCGCAGTCATCTGCCAGGCACACGAAAAGGCCGAGTCCACACCGCTGGTGAAGGTCTTCGTGCGCGGCGGAAAGGTGTTCGTAGGCGAGCCGATGGCCGAAACGCCTGAATCGCTGAAGCTGCTGAGTGTGGAGACAGGTGAGGAACTCACCATCCTACGATCCGATGTTGCAGCACTGAAGCGGAACGTCTCCCATCAGGAGGCCCTAAAACGGGCCGGATTGGTCCCGTATCTTGTCTGGCGTGTGAAGCACGCTCGGAGGGTAACGCCCAGGGGCCGAGTGGTCGCCGTGACGGGGGACTCGGCCTACGTGGATCTCGGGGGACAGGGCCGGATCGAAGTGGGAGACGAGCTGAACGTATACCGCGGGGGAGGCGAGCCGGGGGACCCTGAAACGGGCGAGGGCCTGGGAGAGGCGCGGACGCTGGTTGGAAAGGTGGAAGTGATTGGGGTTAAGGAGGAGTTCTGGGAAGTCAAGCCGAGGGCCGAAGGAGCGGCGGGGCTGCAGCTCGGAGACCTCGTCGAGCTGGTGGTGCCGAGGACAGTCGCCATAATGCCCATTGTTGATACGGCGGGCGAGACCGGCGAATCGGGCGCGGCGGTGCGCGAAGAGTGGAGGAGCGCGCTGGTGGAGCGCGGCGTCTCGGTGGCCGACTCCGCTGAAGTGGACCATGCGATCACAGAGCTGGGGGTGGCTGACCAGGAGCGCCTCGACCCGGACGCGGCGATCCGCATCGGCACGGCCCTCGACGCATGCGCCGTGGTCGGGGGCGTCATAAGGCGTGGCGCGTCCGGCCGCGCGAGCGTACATCCGCAACTGGTCTGGGTGAGTACCGGAAAGCGGCTGCTGGCTAATCCCGAGCCTCTGCCCAAAGCAGTCGAGGCCGACCGTGCTGCCCAGTTGGCTGAAAGGGAGCGGGTTATCACCCTCCGGCGAAAGGCTTCCCGGGCAGCCGGGCTGCTGGCGCTTGCTGAGCGGTGCCAGGCCCTTTTGAGCGCCAGTGATGTCCAGGGCCAGGTCGAGGTTCTGGACTACGGCGGGAACTGCTACGCCTTCATTCCTGTCGACATGACGTGGCACCATGCGAGGGCGGCTTGCGAACAACTGGGCGGTCATCTGGCCACCATAGCGAACGACGACGAGAACGTGTTCGTCTGGGCCCGGGCAATGGCCCGGAGGAACCTGATAGCTTGGATCGGCTGCACTGACGAGGTCAGGGAAGGGGACTGGCGATGGGTTGATGGAACTCGCGTGGCATTCTCGTGCTGGAGCTCCGGACAGCCAGATAACAGGAACGGTGAGCACTACGCGGTTACCGGGCATGGGAGGCAACCGCTCTGGAATGACCAGGGATATGCATCGCATGCCTTTGTATGTGAGTGGGAGGGAGTCGCCTTTCAGTGGCACCGGCCCGAGCCGCCCTCGCCCTACCTTTTCGGCTCCGTGGGGACGAATGTCGTGAGGCCGATGAATCGCGGCGCCGGGCTCTCCGTCTGGCCCATCTTTCCCGAATTCTGTGGGGCCGGCCGCTACCGTGTAAGCATCAAGCACGCAATCGCCGGGGCGCAGGGCGCCTTCTACATGGTGGCCTGGGCGGACACCAACGGCGACGACACGCCTGACACCGAAATAGGCCGTTCGGACAAGAAGGTTGCGTCTCGACGCGACGAGTGGAGCACCTGGGAGTTCCGCGCCGGTCAGAAAGGTATCTTCGTGGGCTTTGGTTTGGAGCGAGACACGAGCTTCTACTGGCATGACGGCGAACCGGGAGGTTGGTTTGGCTTGGGCAATGCCTGCTTCTACTCTGGGGATCTCAACCAGGTCCCCAGCCGGCAGGTCAGTCCACGGTACACCAACATTCGCGTGGCGTGGACGCCGGAGTAGGGGCCAGCCAGGAGTGGCGCGACCTGGTTTGACGAAAGATCTCCGGGTTCAGTGCCGACGCCTTCTCAGTGCGAGCATGCCTTCGCGGTTGCGCCCTCAGACGCAACGCGTGGGAGTGGCGGGTATCGGCCGCTTTGGACTTGATTGCCGAGCGGGGGCGCGGCTAGAATACTGTTCTGCTGTCCGGTCTCGCTCTGCGGACGCTTCTATTGCGCGGGGCCCCATGGTAAGGGTCAAGGAACACGCGGAAGGCTTTGTGGTGTCGGTGCTGGTGGAACCCGGCGCGGGCAGGGACCGTCTGTACGGCGAACACGACGGCCGGCTGAAGCTCTCCGTGACGGCGCCTCCCGAGAAAGGCAAGGCCAACAAGGCCGTCTGCAAGTTCCTCGCCGCCGAGCTGGGTCTGAGAAGGTCGCAAGTTCAAATCCTCTCCGGCCATAAGGTCAGGCTCAAGGAGGTACTTATCGAGCGCGTCTCCCGAGACGCGCTCGAGGCGATTATGGCCTGAACCGGGCCCGCAAAGGGCCTGTTGCGGCGGCCGTGGGCCGCCGTTCCGAGTCGGTTCATTCTTCCGACCTCTTCCGGCCTCATGCGTTCTTGGGATAAACAACCGTGTTTGCGAAAGTAAAGAGCCAGGTCTCGTTCGTCGAACTTGAGCACGAGATACTGAAGTTCTGGGAAGGTAATTCCACGTTCGAAGCCCTGCGCAAGAAGAACGCCGACAAGCCGCGCTGGTCATTTCTGGACGGCCCCATCACCGCCAACAACCCCATGATGCTCCATCACGCATGGGGCCGCACGTACAAGGATTGCTACCAGCGGTTCCACGCCATGAAGGGCCATCAGCTCCGCTACCAGAACGGGTTCGACTGCCAGGGGCTGTGGGTCGAAGTGGAGGTCGAGAAGGATCTCGGCTTCCGAAGTAAGCGCGACATCGAAGCCTACGGGCTGGCCGAGTTCGTCGAGAAGTGCAAGGAGCGCGTCCGCACATACGCGGCGATGCAGACCGACCAGTCCATCCGTCTCGGCTACTGGATGGACTGGGACGACTCCTACTACACGATGTCCGATGAGAACAACTACACGATCTGGAGCTTCCTGAAGAAATGCCACCGGCGTGGCCTCATCTACCTGGGGCGCGACAGCATGCCGTGGTGCCCCCGGTGCGGCACGGGCATCAGCCAGCACGAGATGCACGAAGGCTACCGCGAGATCACCGAAGATTCGGTTGTCCTGCGGATGCCGCTGCGCGGACGCCCCAACGAGTACCTGCTGGTCTGGACTACGACCCCGTGGACGCTGTCGTCCAACGTGGCCTGCGCCGTGCATCCGGACCTGACTTACGTCAAGGTCGAGCAGGACGGCGCCGTCTACTACCTGGCGCAGGCGGCCGTCGGTCAGCTCGCCTCGCGTGGTTCCACCAAGGTGCTGGCGGAGTTGCCCGGCGCGCGGATGGAGGGCTGGGCCTACGACGGCCCCTTCGATGAGTTGCCCGCCGCTGCTCCGGCAGTGGACGTCCATCGCGTCATCCCGTGGGACCTGGTCTCCGGCGACGAGGGCACGGGCATCGTCCACATCGCTCCCGGGTGCGGCAAGGAAGACTTCGATCTCGCGCGAGAGCTGGGACTGCCCGTCATCGCGCCCATTGACGAGTCAGGCGTCTTCCTGGAAGGCTACGGTCCCCTCACCGGGCAGCCCGCCCCGGAGGTGGCCGAACTGGTCTTCGAAAGCCTGCGCCAAAAGGGCTATTTCTACACCAAGGCGCCTTACACGCACAGCTACCCGCACTGCTGGCGGTGTGGCACCGCCCTGCTGTTCCGCAACGTTGAGGAATGGTACGTCAGCATGTCCTGGCGGGACGAGATCAAGGAGGTGGCAAGGCAGGTCCGCTGGCTGCCCGAGTGGGGTCTGGACCGCGAGTTGGACTGGCTGAGCAACATGCGCGACTGGATGATCAGCAAGAAGCGTTACTGGGGGCTGGCGCTCCCCATCTGGCGCTGCGAGTGCGGCTGGTTCGACGTGATGGGCGGCAAGGAGGAACTGAGGGAACGCGCCATCGAGGGGTGGGACCGGTTCGAGGGACACTCCCCGCATCGCCCGTGGGTGGACGCCGTGAGGATCCGCTGCGAGCGCTGCGGCAAATCCGTCCCGCGCATCGCGGAGGTGGGGAACCCCTGGCTCGATGCCGGCATCGTCCCCTACTCGACGGTCAAGTACGGCACCGACCGGGACTACTGGTCGAAGTGGATACCGGCCGACTTCGTCACCGAGTGCTTCCCCGGCCAGTTCCGCAACTGGTTCTACGCGCTGCTGGCCATGAGCACGATGATGGAGAACATCCCGCCGTTCAAGACGCTGCTCGGCCATGCACTGGTGCGCGACGAGCAGGGCAGGGAGATGCACAAGTCCGCCGGCAACGCGATCCTGTTTGACGAGGCCGCTGAGCGAATCGGCTGCGACGTGCTGCGCTGGATATTCTGCCGCCAGAATCCGCTCAACAACCTCAGCTTCGGCTGGACGGCCGGCGAGCTGACCCAACGCAAGGTGTTCAACACCCTCTGGAACGTCTACGCCTTCTTCTGCAACTACGCGCGGCTCGACGGCTTCGACCCGAAGTCAGAGCCCGTTCCCTACGGCGAGAGGCCGGACATTGACCGCTGGCTGCTCAGCGACCTCCAGTTGCTCCTGCGGCTGGCAAACGAGCGGTTGGCTGAGTTCGACGTGGCAGCGGTGGTGCGCCAGGCCGAGAAGTTCATTGACAACCTGTCCAACTGGTACGTGCGTCGGAACAGGCGTCGCTTCTGGCGTGCCAGGGGAAAGGACGACCGGGACAAGCTCGCCGCCTACCAGACGTTGCACCAGGCGCTGGTCGCCCTCTGCCAGGTGCTGGCGCCCGTCATCCCGTTCCTGACGGAAGCCATGTACCGGAACCTCGTCGCCGACCAGGACAGCACCGCGCCGGCCAGCGTGCACCTGTGCGACTACCCCACGCCGAAGCCGGAGTTGATGGACGAAGAGTTGAGCCGCGACATGGACGTCGTGACCTCGACCGTCTCAGCCGTTCTCAGTATCCGGATGACCGAACAGATCCGCGTTCGGCAGCCGTTGAGCGAGCTGGTGGTCGCCGCCTCCGACGCGGGCACAGTCGCCGCCCTGAGGCGCTTCGAGGAGCAGGTGCTCAATGAAGTCAACGTCAAGTCGTTGACGTTCAGAGAAAGCGCCGAAGACATGGAGAGGGTTGAGCTTGTGCCGAAGATGGCCGTGCTGGGTCCGAAGCACAAGGCCGCGGCCGACAAGGTCGCCGAGGCGATCGTATCGCTCGATCCGTCGGCGGCCGCGAAGCTAGAGGCGGGCGAGGGGGCAGTCGTGGAGGTGGACGGCATGCAGGTGGTGGTCGCGCCCGATGAGGTGGACGTGGGCCGCGTGATGCCGGAGAATCTGGCCAGGGCGGAGGTGGACGACGCTGTCCTCATCCTCAACACGGACATCACCCCGGAACTGCGGGCGGAAGGCTGGGCGCGCGACACTGTCCGCCACGTGCAGCAGCTCCGCAAGGAGGTGGACCTGAACATCGAGGACCGCATCCGCCTGCGCTACCGCACCGAGTCCGACGAGTTGGCACGGGCCATCGAGACCTGGCGCGACTACATCATGGGCGAGACCCTGTCGCTGAGCGTGGAGGCGGGGGCGGGCGAAGGCGCTGCGAAGACGGTCCGCATCGGCGGCGCCGACCTGACCATCCAGGTCGCCAGGGCACGGACCGAGCCGTAGGCCGCGTGGAGCGCAACTGGCTGCGGTTGTGCCGGACGGACAAGGCCTCCTTCACGGTCTTCCTGGGAGGGGCGAGTGAAAACGGAAGTCGCGATTGACGGAACGAAGTTCCTCATCAACGGAAGGCCGACGTACGAGGGCGTCACGTGGCGAGGCAGGCCCGTCGAGGGGCTCCTGCTCAACTCCCGCATGATCCAGGCCATCTTCGACGACGAATGCCCGCAGACGCGCCCCCTCTTGGCCTACCCCGACACCGGCGTCTGGGATCCGGACCGCAACACCGACGAGTTCTGCGCGCACCTGC
>DAOVRD010000363.1 GCA_030628375.1 Planctomycetota bacterium | reverse complement strand
GACCACGGCGCCGATCATGACCGTAGCAAACGGCCGGTTCCTGGGCCAGCGGACCAGCTACTGGGCCAACGTCGGCGAGAAGGCCACGGTGCACGTTACGAAGGCGCTGAGCCTGCGCACGCGCAGCGTCGAGCACGAGGAACCGGGGGAGCGCAAGGTCATCCACTACGCCCGCTCGGAGTATCGGAAATCAACCGTTGCCGGCGAGCTTTCGGTCAGGAACCACCGCAACGAGACGGTGAAGCTGGTGATCAGGCGCCGGTTCTCCGGAAAGCTCGTTAGCGCCGACGGCGAGCCGGAGTGCGTCCTGAGGGAAGAGGGCATCTACTCGGTGAACGAGCGAAACGAACTCGTCTGGACGCTCAGCCTGGAGCCGGGCGAAGAGATCGGCCTCACCTACCAGTACACCGTGCTGGTGTGGGTGGGGTAAAAGCGGTCCCCACACGGAAAAGGAAAGGGCGCCGCACCTGGGGCACAACTCCGTGGCACCTCTCTCCCCCGTTGCCAACGGCCCGGCTCAATCCTCGCTCAGTACCCCAGGGTATTCCTTACGAAGTCCCTGCTTATCTTCAAACTCTCCTTCAGCGGGCGCGTGAGTTCGAAGTCGCTTTCGTGCGCCAGCTCGATCACCGCATCCCCGCCGAAGCCCATCTCCGCCAGCGCCTGACTGATGGCGACGTGATCCGTGTCTCCTTCACCCATCGCCTCCGACCACCTCCCGTCGGCCTTCTGATCGCGCAGATGGAGGAAGGCGATCCGCGAGGCGTGCCTCCGGATGAAATCAACCGGGTCAACCCCGGCGCGCAGAAGCCAGTTGAGGTCGGGGCCGAGCTGAATGTCGGGAATCCGGGCGAGCGTCCCGTTCAGGTCGTGCTCGTTGTCGTCCACCTCGTAGGTGTGATTGTGGAGATTGAGGACGACGTGGTTCTGCTCGCACAGGGCCATTATCTTGTCGAGCAGATCGGCCTGGGCATCGAGCTGTTCCGCCGTTTTCAGCGCGGGGGCGCTGCCGACCGACGTGCCCAGCGTCCGCCCGCCAACCTGAGCAAGGCGCGGGATGACCAGCTCGGCCTCCTCGAGGATTGCGCTATGGTTCTTGCGATCCCACATGCTCCCGCCGAACGAGCATCCGATCACCGGCAGCGAGTACTTCTGTGACAGCTCGCCGATCTTCTCGACAGCGTCGTCAGCTCGCAGGGCCGTGTGCATCAATTCGATTCCGCCGAGTCCGGCGTAACTCATGTCGGAGAAGATTTCCTCCAGGATGGGATAGATGTCACGGCTTTCCCGCCTGGCGGCGTACACCCACGGGTGCGCGCCGACTCGCACTTTCTCAGTCATGGACAGCCTCTCTTTCTCTGCTCTCAGAACGAGAGCAAACAGTGCCAGATGTATGTGTAGGCCAGTTCGTCGTTGTCCTCCCACACTCTCCGGATGAGGTCTCGGTCCCCGGAGATCTCAGGGAGTTCCTTGAGCTTCTGCTCCCAGGGAATGCAGACGCCCGGCTTCAACTTCCGCTCTTGCTGCGGGGACATTCGGCCGGGATCGCCGTGCCGGGGCTTCGATTCCCCGGCAGGTCCTTCGGG
Source organism: Planctomycetota bacterium (assembly GCA_030628375.1). Classification (GTDB taxonomy): domain Bacteria; phylum Planctomycetota; class Brocadiia; order SM23-32; family SM23-32; genus DAOVRD01. The sequence goes on along the minus strand of DAOVRD010000363.1, from coordinate 2,200 downwards.
GGCTGATGCGCTCGGTCCGTAAACGCCGTATTCGCGGGTGAACTCCGTCATGGCCCTGACGTTTTCGACCCTGGCGTCGTTCTGGACGATGGCGCTGGCGTCCATTATGTAGCCGCCATCAGCCGCCACACTGTCGATGACCTTCTTGCAGTAGTCACGCACTTGCTGTGGGGTGCCGACGGTGAGTAAGTAATTGGGAATGCCCCCGCTGAGGCAGAACTTGTGTCCGATGGCTTCGTGGACCTCAAGGATGTCAGCTCGATCTACGTGGTAGACGATGCTGCCATCCGCCAGTTCGGCAAAGGATTTCAAATGCGCGTTCCAGTCTCCCTCGGCATAGAGGAGAACCTGATGTCCCTGAGCCCAGATTTCTTCGATAATCGGCTTAAGGGTTGGCCAATACAGCGTTTCAAAATGCTCGGGTGAGATGAGAGGGACGCACCCGCGATGCATCCATAGTGCGATGGGAACGTTTCTGTCGGGGTCTGCCCCGGACAGGGCCACGTGCAGCAGGTGGGGAAGGAGGGCTTGGCAGGCAGCCAGGACCTTGTCCGGCCGCTCAAGGACGTCCATGCAAAGCCCGATATATCCGCGCAGCTTGTCAGCGATGATGTCGAAGGGAGCCTTGAGCAGTCCGGAGATGGCCGGGACGGTCCCCGACTCGGACCGCAGCAACTCGTTCTGCTTCGGGAAGGCGTTGAAGTAAGTCAACATGGCCATCCCGCCCTTCAGGAAAGACAGATTGCTGCGATACGACGTCGGCTCGCCCATCGGACGGACGTCGGCTGCAACACGCGGAAGCCAGACCTTGAACAGGAACCCGGTCGGATCCTCGATGAGTTGATCGTATTCGTCAGGGCGCATGAACGCCTTTTCTTCAGACGGCTCGAGGTACTGAAACCCGGTGTCGGGCGGGACGTCTATGCCGGGAACGCCGTAGTATTTCAGCCCGATGGCCTGCGTCAGTCCGGTCCAGACGTAGACCATGTTGCCGACCACGGCATCCCAGTCGAAGTCGGCTGCGCACTTGCGGACGGCGGCAAACGCCTTCTCGAAATCGTGGGTCACCTCCTGGCAAGTGTAACCGGCGTACCTGGCCGTGAATTCGGCAACAAACGGACGAATCGGAACCCGATCCGGTTTCTCGTTCCGCATTGCGGTGACATAACGGTTGAGCCTTTCGGCGTACAGTTGGTCCATGGCCATCTTATCGCGGAACTCCCCTATGACCGCCTGGCAAACTCATGATCTGGTCTTTCCCAGATGCGGCTCTCGTTCTGCCGGCTGAGCCGCCGTGTCGCAGCATACAGTTCCTTGCGCCCTTCGTCAATCTTCCGAAGCCGCGTTTTCGTGTCATTCATGGGCTCCATCGGGCTCCCGCCAGGCCTTCAACGCCCCGTCAGGGCGGCCTCACTGGTCCTGAGACAGATCGCCCCTGCGGAAGCCCAGTTGAAAGATAACATACCTGGCGCGCTTCACCGCCCTGGCACCAATCTTAACAAGCTTCTCGCGCAGGGTGGTCAGCGACCAGTGCCGGACGCTTCGCTGGAGGGCGAGCCGGAATGCGTCCTGAGGGAAGAGGGCGTCTACTCGGTGAACGGGCGAAACGAACTCGTCTGGACGCTCGGCCTGGCGCCCGGCGAAGAGATCGGCCTCATCTACCAGTACACTGTGCTGGTGCGGGTGGGGTAAGAGCGGTCTCCACACGGAAAAGGAAAGGGCGCCGCGTCTGCGGCGCCCTCCTGCCTCCTCCCACGCGGGCTGCGGCCTTGCACGCGGCCGTCGCCGTCAAGCGAGGATGGCCTCCAGGTCCTCCTGCGGCGTTGAGATGGGCATGATGTTGAACTTGTCCACCAGGACCTGGAGCGCTTCCGGGCTGACGAATGCCGGCAGGGTCGGCCCCAGGCGGATGTCCCTGATGCCCAGGTGCAGCAGCGTCAGCAGGATGGCGACCGCCTTCTGCTCGTACCACGAGATTATCATCGAGAGCGGCAGGCCGTTGACGTCTGTCTCGAAGGCGTCCGCCAGCGCCACCGCGATCCGGACGGCCGAGTAGGCGTCGTTGCACTGGCCGATGTCCAGCAGGCGCGGAATCCCGTCTATCTCGCCGAACCGGAGCTTGTTGAAACGGTACTTTCCGCAGCCCAGCGTCAGGATCACGCAATCGTCGCCCGCGGCCTGGGCCAACTTGGTGTAGTAG
>DAOVRD010000265.1 GCA_030628375.1 Planctomycetota bacterium | reverse complement strand
GGTGAGCGCACCACGGCCAGGCCTCACGGGCAGTCAGCCACGACACCGGATGGCTGGGAGGACGCCCTGCTGCTGCTCGAGCGCTAGCGTCAGGGATGGGGCTCTTTTGCCGGCTGCTCGGCTGTGTGGCTGTCGAGGAAAGCCAATACCCTCCGGAAGCTATCTCTCACCGGCGCATCGTCCATCTCGCGATCGAAGCCGTGCCCTCGGCCCGGCAACGGCGGGCCTCAGCCTGCAAGCTCCTGGAAAAGCTGCTGCATGGCGTCCTTCACGATCTGCTCACTCTCCGGCGCAACTCGGCTCCGCTCCACCTCGAGCCCGCCTTCCGGATGCATGTCGGCCGTCGGCAGGTACCCCATCCAGCCGTTGCTGTAGCCCAGCACCAACGTCTCCTTCGCCGGCGAGACCTTCCTGCCGAACAAGGCGTACTCGACCACCGCTTCGCAGCCCAGCGCCGCAATCATGGCGTCCCCCAACCGAACGCCGTGCAGGGGCAGTTGCTGCGGTTCCCCGTCCTCTTCCTTCGGCGGCAGCTCGATGCTTTGGAGCACCGAGCGGAGGGGGAGGGCGTTCACTTCATGCATCTCCTCCAGCGCCTGGCGGACGGACGTGGCCGCGGCCTTGCCGTGCTGCTCCAGCTCGCCGAACGTGCCCCGCATGCGGAACTCCGAACGCACGGTGTAATAAGGGTCCTGGTCCGCGCCGCAGCTTTGGAGGAACACGAACCGCGTGTTGGGCATTTCTGTCTCCAGGCGCTCGCGGGCCCGGCCCATCCACTCGGCCGAAATGGTCAAGCTCCACCCGCCCAGCACGGTGCCGTGCATCGGGGTGCTGAACAGGACCACGTCGGGCTTGTCGGACCGGGCAAGCCGCCACACTGTCATCTCGTGCAAGGTCGGTCCGTCCGGATTGTGCCCGAGCGCCGTGACTCCGTCCTCGCGTCTGACGCGCCGGTTGCAGCCGATGTCAACCGGCGCCGCGCCCGCCGAGAGCGTAGCCGGGGCCGTGTCCTCCAACGCAGCGCCGAGCGCACGCACGCTCTTGCGGGTCAAGTCACCCCAGTAGGCCTTCTGGCTCTCGTCGGGCTCCTTGCGACCCAGGGCGGGACCGGAGTGCGTGTGCGACCAGTTCATGAGTATCTGCCCGGGCTCCAGGCCCGTGTCATCTCGGATCGCCGACTTGATCTCCGCCACCATCTTGGCGTTGAGGCCGCAGAGATCGTACGTGAGCAGGGCGACTTTGTGGTCCTGGCTTTCCAGGACCACCGCGTTGAGGAAGAGGTCGTCGTGCACGTCGGCGACGCCTTCCGTGCGCGCGCCGTATCCGGCCATCTTTATGCCCATGGGCGGGGTGATGCACTCCCGGCCGTGACCAACTTTCACGGTATCCATGCTGTCGTCTACTCCTTCGGGTTAGCCAGGCGCCCGATGAAGAGGATGCTCCTGGACGGGTTGTGCCTTATGAGGAAGATGAACGGGTGGTCGGCGCGGAAGACGGCGGGCTCCTCGCGCCGCGGCATGGCCGTCATCATCATCACCACGGCCGTAGCGGCGGCGGCCTCCGTGCCCTCCTCGTTCACGTCAACGTAAGCCTTGTGGATGACGGCGGAGATGAACAGGTCCAGCCTGTCGTTCATGCCGGAGAAGTCGGCCGGGGGAGCGGAAAACGCATCCGTCATGCCCAGCTTCTTAAGAGTCGGCGCCAGCTCGAACTGCGACGTGAGCTTGAAGCGCGGGATGGTGACGACCACCTTCCGACGGCGGGGACGTGCCAGCCAGTCGGCCAGCTTCCGCTCGGTCAGCGCGGCCTCCAGCCGTGCCAGTCCGCCCTTTGCCCTGGGCAGCAGCACGACTGTGGAGAGCGCGTCGCCGGCGTAGGGCAGCTCCAGGACCTGGCATTGGTCCGACTCGGCGTACGCGAAGTCGCCGGTCTGGTTCATCATAGGCACTTCGACGCTCTTGTCCGGCGAGAGCCAGAACGGCGCATCGGCCGTGGCCTCCTTGTCGAACGGATGCGCCCAGTCGCCCTTGAAGTAGACCGCATTCGTCAGCACCAGGCGGGTCAGGGCGTCGAGCACGCCGGGTTGGATCAGGTCCTTGATCTTGTCGTTCGTCTGCCCAGCCACCCAGTCGTTGATGGCCTTGCGGGCGGCCTCCGTCGCCCTGACGAAGTCCACCTCGGTAAGCTCGGCAGCGTAGTGCTGCCCGAGGAGCTTCAGGAAACCGTCGAGGAAACCGTAGCCTTTCTGCCCCCACAGGGCGTTCGCCACGCTGAGCTGACAGCCTTCGCCGCTTGCCTTGTTGATCTCCGCGATCAGGGCCGAGAAGGCCCGATGAAGCCGTTCCGACGGAAGCTCTACGTGCAGCACCTGCGCCATCTGGGCGGCCGTGTTCTCCCGCGCGCCGGCCCATGTCATTGCCAGGGCGGTGGAAATGCTGTATGGCGAGAAGAAGATGTTCCCCTTGGCTTCGTGCAGCACCCCGTAAAGGTCCACGCCGAACGCATTGTTGCCCTGCACAACGGCTGGCTTGTCGTCCGGTCGCCGCAGTTCACGGGCCGGCGAGCGCGCCCCGCCGGCGGGCATCAACATGATCAACGGGACGATTATGACCCACACGAGTTCGCGCATGTTCTGGCCCCTTTCTTCGTGCTGCCGCGCCGATGGCTGAACGGCTGGCGCGGAACAGAATACGGGCGCACGGCCGTGCCAGTCAAGCCGCTTGACACGAGCGGGGCCAGGGCGTACATTCCGACCGCACGCTACGGGCAGCCGGCTTCGACATCAAGATGCCCGGTGTGAACTACTTCCGCAAGCTGTGAGGAGCGCGGCAATGGATGCGAGCAAGGAGAGGGTGTGGAACCATGCACGCCTGCTGTCCGAGGAGATCGGGCCCCGCCTGAGCGGCACGCCGGGGGCCGAGCGCGCGGTGGCGCACATTGCAGAGCACCTCGGCAAATGCGGAGCGCAGATCGAGGTGCAGGACTTCCCCTGCCCCTCCTGGGAGCACGAGTCAACGGAGCTGACGCTGCTCGGCCCCTCGACTTCGCTCGGGACAAGCGCGGGGAGCGGAGAGGCGTTGCCGGCCCTCGCGCAGACCTTCACGGAGGCGTGCGAGGTGGAGGCGGAGCTTGTGGGCGTGAGCACCTGGCATGAGCTGGAGTTCGCGCCCGATCTGGACGGCAAGGTGCTGGTACTGCACGGCGACGCGGCACCCTGGCTCGCGCTCGACCGCAATCCCACGCTGCTGACCGTCGAGGAGCGCGGCGCCGCCCTGATCCTGATCAGCCCCGACGAGACCGTGTCTTCGAAGCTGACGCGCGACCCGCGCCTGAGCGTGCCTTCCGTCGGGGTGGCGCAGTCGGTAGGGCGGAAGCTGTTGGAGAACCAGGGCAAGCGCGTGCGGCTGAAGATCCGGGCGCGCCGCTTCGGCTCGACGGCGCACAACGTCATCGGCCGGTTCCCGGGCGAAGAGGAAGGGCACATCGTGGTGGCCGCCCACCACGACACGGCGGCCTACTCGCCGGGCGGCACGGACAACGCGTCCGGGGCATCGGTGCTCCTGGAGCTGTGCGAGATGCTGTCGGCGGAGAGCGGGCGCAAGCTGGGCATCCACTTCGTCACCTACGGCGGACACGAGTACGGCCGCCACAAGAGCAACCTGGGCAGTGTCCAGTACGTGAGGCACCATCCCGACGACGTTGCGCAAGCTCGGGGAATCCTGGAGGGGGACGTCGTCGGCACGGCGGTCAGCACGCCCCGGGTGCGCGTGGCCGGCTGGCCGCCTCGGCAGAAGGAGGGCGTCCTCTGGGTGCTGCGGCGGTTCCCCCGCTTCGACGTGGACGTGCGGGCGCAGACGGAGCCACCTCACACCGGACTTGGCCTCACCGGCGTCCCGGCGCTGGCGTTCGTGAGTCGCTGGTCGAACATCCCCATCCATACGGCGCAGGACACCCTGGACCTGCTGAGCCCGGATGAACTGGCGTTCTGCACCGACGTCATGGCCGCCGTGGTGCGCTACCTGACCTCTGCCGAGGGCGCGCGAGTGGCCTGAGCCGGGACGGCGGATCACCGATACGAGGAAGCCTTCGGAGTGGGATTGGTGTTCAAGCTACACGGGGGAGCAGCGGACCTTCGAAGCAGGAACTGAGACCGCGTCCCCGGGTTTCCCGGGAGCCAGGGCATGACGGGCAAAGAGAAAATGCGGGCTGCGTTCTCTGAACACGGGACCGCAGAGATACCGGCAGTGCTTTCCTGCTATGAAGACATTTTCCAAAGGGACCACTGGGAAAGCCTTACCCAGTATCCCTGGTGGTATAGGTATGAGGTGGATATTGAGAAGCAGATGCTTTGGCGCCGTGAAGCCATCGCAAACACCGGCGAGGACTGGTTTCGACTCCCTTTCTGCGCCCCCGCAGAGACCAGGCAGAGGCAGCAAGTCGTGGAAACACCCGAAGGCGTTTTCTTGATCGATAGAGAGACCGGCAGCAAGCGGCAGCTTCGAAGCCCTCCCGCCGGAGATTGGCCTGAACAGGGCTACAAAACGCCCGGCACCTTACCGGAAACACCTGACGCAATAGACCGGATGATTCCGATATCTGATGACGGTGATTATGCTTACGTAAGGACCGAGGGGAGGGACGATCTTGCGCGCAGGCTGTTGGACGAGTTCGGAGATCGGCTCTTTCCCAATCACCGGACCTCCTCGCCGCTGCTGAGATGTGCTGATCTATGGGGTTTCGACAACATGATGCTCAACATCAAGTCGCGTCCTGATCTTGTCACGTATGCCTGCAAACGGTACCTGGAGCAGGCGAAGTGCAGAATGCGCAGAGCTGCCCTGCTGGGGGCACAGGGCATATGGGTGGTTGATGCACTGGCGGACATGATAAGCCCCGACGACTATGCGAAGTTGAGCTTGCCCCACCTGCAAGACCTGATAGACGAAATCAGGAACGTAAACATGAGAAGCATCTATTACTTTACCGGGGACCCGGCCGGCAAATGGGACCTTATACTCTCCATGGGAGCCGATGCATTAGCTTTTGAGGATAGCAAGAAGGGCTTTGATGTTGATGTCGTCGAGGTGGCAAGGAAGCTGAGAGGCGAGTGCGCTCTCTTTGGCAACCTTAACGCGATTGACGTCCTGCAAAATGGAACGGATGAACAACTGAAGAAGGAAGTGAAGAGGCAACTGACGGCCGCTCCGCTGAATGGAGGTCGCTTCGTCATGAGCCTTGGGAGCCCGATCACACCCGCGACATCGGTAGCAAGGGTAAGGCTGTACTGTGACCTCGTCCACGACCTCGGCGGCAGCCAGTAGAAGGAGATGTGACCATGGGGAGAATGCAGATCAAACCGGGTGCAGTGAAGATCAACGGACCGTTGCAGGTCTGCAAGAATAACCCGCGGTACTTCGCCGACCGGGACGGCAGGCCCGTCTACCTGGCGGGCTCGCACAACTGGAGCAACATCCAGGAGATATTCAGTGCCGATCCCGATGCGGAGTTCGATTACCCGACTCATCTCAAATGGCTCCAGTCCTACGGGCACAACTACACCCGGGGATGGCACTGGGAAGAGACAAACTGGTGCGGTTTCACCAAGAAGGGGGACCTAAGCCCCATCCGGCCGCTGCCCTATGCCCGTACCGGCTCGGGGAAGGCGCTGGATGGCAAGCCCAGGTTTGACCTGACGAGGTACAACCAGGAGTACTTCGACCGGCTTCGGAAGCGGGTGGCCCTGGCGGGAGAGCATGGCATCTATTTCAGTGTGATGCTGTTCGAGGGATTCAG
>DAOVRD010000046.1 GCA_030628375.1 Planctomycetota bacterium | reverse complement strand
TGGAGGCATTGGCCTTCACCTTGGTGCCGTCCAGCGCCACGTGTCCCAGCTTCACCAGACCCGCCTTGCGGCACAGAAGGAGCACTTGAACGAAAAGCTCTGCCAGAGCCTCCAGGTGACGGGAGCGGAAATCGCAGATCGTATCGTGGTCCGGATGCTGCCCGGCGGCGATGATGCGGAATGCCACGTCCGTGTAGGTTTTCTCCTCTATCTTGCGAGAGGAGGGCACGCCCACGCTGTAGGCGTAGAAAAGCAGCTTGGTCATCATCCTGGGGTGGTAGGGAGGCTGGCCACGCCAGTCGGCCAGTTTATAGGGCCTGTAGATCTCCGAAAGGTCCATCTGATCTACCACATCGCTTATGAAGTAGGCCAGATGGTCCTGTGGCAGCCAGTCCCGAAGCGACGGAGGCAAAAGAAACGTCTGGTCAGGATTGTACGCCTTGAAGCGCTTACTCATTCGGTTTACCCTCTTGGTGTCCCCATATTATAATGACCACGCAAGGGCGCTTTTCTCCGACAGGCTCCTAGGACAACTGGTCCGAGTACGTGGTAGCGTTTCACTGGGCTCTGTCCTGCGCCGGAACCTGCGGGCCGTAAGCAAGGCGCACGAGTATGTCTCCGCCTTTGAGCAGATAGACGCCAACCGCCAGGCCGACGAGCCCCGGCAGCACCTGCCTCGTCAAATGGAGCCACTGCGGCCAGTAAACTATGAGTTCACCGGCCGCCTGGCCCGCGATCCTGGGCACTGCCCAGGCCACGCAAGCGGCACCGATAACCCTCACCGCTAGCTGAAAGATGCCACGCTGCACCGACGGGTCATCCCAGCCTTTTGTTTCAATCCGTTCGTCAGATGACACAACTGCCCCTGCTACGCCATCGGCATACTTGAACAGCAGCAACGCAGCGGCAACACTAAGCGTGAAAGCCAACCCGAGGGAGAGAGCGATATACGACTGACCTTCCCGGCGTGCCAAGGTGAGAAGTGTCAAGACTAAGGGGGGAACGTAAACGATAGCTCTGACGCCCAGCACAACTGCTAGGAGCCGTATGCCCGTACATAACGCCGCTCTGGTGCTCATGATCTGCTCCCTTGGTATAGGTCTAGTGGAGCTGCTGCCTTGAAGTCTGTGGTTCTCGTCTCCAGGCGGTGTTGCACATGTGTCGCGTCGACATTCCACGTCCGCCACGCTGGTGGGCCCGATCCGCTCTCGTAGGGGCACGGCGCGCCGTGCCCCTACTTGACGGGGCCGAGACGGCCCGCAAGTTCGGTATTGAAACTCTCCTGGTCCTTCACCATCTTCTCAGCCGAGATTATACGCCGCCAACTGCCATTATCCAATTCAAACGTGGCTTCCAGCCTCCGTAGCAGAGCTACTGCGGAGGACGGGTCGGCGCTTATCCGCGATGTCCTTGGATTACGCGAGGATCGTCCGGCATCTGCGCTATGGCGCGGTGGGAGGGCTGTCGCGGAGGCGACGGGGGCCAGGTCCAAGGTTTGGCACGAGAAAACGTTGAGAAACCGGTGGCTGCGGGGTAGACTGACACCCCAGCGGGATGAATGCCGTTGGCGGAGAGCCATATGGCAAATCTCCGTTTAGCGTGCTTTCTTGTGCGGACGGTGGACCCGTATCATCTGTGTGCGTGTATGCCAAACTGTTGCCTCTGCAACGGTGAAGGGAGGACGCAAGTGCGTAAGTTGATGCTTGTGGTGGCGGTTTGCGGCGTTCTACTCTTTTCGACCGGCTGTGCTTATCGGACACCGGTCATGCCCCCTGCGGGCGCGTTCTTCTCGAACTACAAAGCGCCTTTGGGCAGCGAGTACACGGGGCAAAGCGTTGAAACGGAACAGGGCGAGGCTTCTTCGTTTAGCGTACTGTGCCTGTTCGCGTTCGGCGATTGCAGCCTTGAGGCCGCTGCCAAAGAAGGCGGGCTCAGCACGATCACGCACTGTGACTATTCGTACTTGAACGTGATGGGCCTGTTTCAGAAGTTCACGATCATTGCACATGGCAGGTAAGCGCCTGGGCGCAGAGCATCAAGGTGTCAGAATGGAGATAGACGATGAAAGCCACAAGATGCCTGTTGGCCCTGGCGACGGTGGCACTGCTGTCCAGCGGGTGTGCAGTTGCCTGGCAGGTTCCCGTTGATCCACCACGGGGCATCCTGTTCAGCCAGTATCGTGCCCCCCTCACGGCCAACTTTGGCGAGGTGCCGGTCAGCGAGAAGGTCGGCACCGCGTCCACCTTCTACGTCAACTTCTTCGGGTACGATTTCGCCTGGGACGATGCCAGGATCGAAGCCGCAGCGCGGGAAGGCGGCCTCAGCCGGGTTGACTACGCCGACTACGAAGTAATGCAGATTCTCGGCATCTTCGCCCAGTTCACCGTAAGGGCGTACGGGGAGTAAGGCGGGCAGGCCCGGTTGTGTTCGGTGGACGGCGAACTAGCCCGGACAGCTGCGCAAGGCTCAACCTGGGGCCGCTTGGGCAGCACCAGTTGAGCGCGGCGTGTTCTGCCGTTCTCTGCGGCCTTTGCGCTCTCGGCGGTAAGACTCGCCCGCCTTCGCGTGAAGCTACGGCGGGTGAATATGGCGGAGAGGGAGGGATTCGAACCCTCGGCTGGGGAGGATACCCCAGCACGCGGTTTCCAACCGCGCTCCTTCGGCCTCTCGGACACCTCTCCGATACCAATTATAAGCGACAGATAAGGGATGACTCAACAGCAGCAGGCAGCGGACAGCAGGCAGCGGACAGCAAACAGCAGGCAGGAGACGGCAGGTAGGAGGCAGCAGGCAGCTGGTAGCGGACGGCAGGCAGCGGACAGCAAACAGCAGGCAGCCGGCAGCAGACGGCAGACAGCAGACAGCAGGCAGGAGACGGCAGACGGCGAACAGCAAACGGCGGCAGGCGGCTGACAGCTGACGGCTGACGGCTGCCTGCTGTCTGCTGACGGCTGCCTGCTGACAGCGGGTGTTGAAAAGGCGGCGCTGATTGTGTACGGTGACTGCCTTGTGCACGTGGATTGGTCGCGCTTCGGCGGAGCCCCGACCCGATGGTGAATCTGCCCGACGATAGGCGTTTCAGGCTCGTCGCGCTGGACGTTGACGGCACCGTCCTGACCACCGCGCAGCAGGTTACGCCGGAGTTGAAGGACGCCCTGTCGCGGCTCGCCGATCTGTCCGTGCGGATTGTGCTCTGCACCGGACGGCGCTGGCGGACCACCGTGGAGGTGCTGGCGGAGCTGGAGCACGCTCATCCCGTGGCGGTCTGCTCCGGCGGGGCGCAGATAAAGCGGGCCGACGATGAGCGGACGCTCTACCTGGCGCCGATGGAGCACGCTGTGGCGCGGCTGGCGACCGATCTGCTGCGGCGCGGTTCGCTGGTGCCGCTGCTGCTCTACGATCGCCCCCTGAGCGAACCGGAACTGAAGGTGGCCGAGCCCGACCGCGCGCGGGCCGAGCGGCTTCCCTATCTGCTGGCGAATCCGGGAGCGTGGGAATGGTATCCGGGCGACTATCCCGATACGGACGAGCGGCCGCTGGTGGTCTACACCATGGACGAGGGCCGGAAGATCCGGGCGGCCGAGCGGCGCGTTCGCGAGGGCCTGGGCGAGCGGGCCACCGTGCAGGTCATGCCGCAGGGGCGCTACGGCGCCGAGCAGCTTGCCTTGGAGCTGCATGACCCGGGCGCGACCAAGTGGCGGGCCCTGTATTGGCTCTTGCAGCGGTGGCAGGTGCGGCCCGAGGAAGTGGTGGCCATCGGCGACGACGTCAACGACATACCGATGCTTGAAGCCGCCGGCCTGTCCTTCGCGATGGGCAACGCGTCCGACGAGGTCAAGGCGGCGGCGGACGCGGTGACGGCCGGCAACGACGACCACGGCGTGGTAGAGGCGCTCGCCAGCGTCTTCGAACGATAGAGCGAGGGGCACCCATGACCGAGCATCCGGACGAAGCGATTGCGGCCGTTGCGGAACGGCTGGCAGAGGCGGGCGCCCGCATTGACCCGGTGTTGGAGGAGCTTCTGCCTCGCGACCCGGACGACTCCCTCTCCGAGGCGGTCTGGTATCACCTGGCCACGGGCGGCAAGCGCATCCGTCCCGCCTTCTGCCTGGTGACGTGCGAACAGCTCGGGGGCGACCCGTCGCAGGCCCTCTACTTCGCGGCCGCCGTCGAAGTCCTTCACAACATGCTCCTCATCCATGACGACGTGGAGGACGGCGACACCATCCGGCGCGACCAGGAGACGGTCTGGGTGAGATACGGCGTGGCGAACGCCATCAACGTCGGCGACTACATGCTCAGCATCGCCAGCCAGGCCGTGCTGAAGAGTCCGGTCAGTGATGCGACGAAGGTGCGCCTGGCGCGGGTGTTCAGCGAGAGCTTCGAGAGCACATGCCGGGGGCAGGCGTTCGACGTGAACACGCGGGGCAGCGAAGACCTGACGGTGGACGATTACCTGAGGATGGTGGCGGGCAAGACCGGCCGCTATCTTGCACTCGGCATGGTGGGGGGCGCCATCATCGCCGGTTGCGACGAGCAGGTCCTGTCGCACATCGAAGCGTTGTGCGAGAGCATGGGGGTGGCGTTCCAGATCCGCGACGACGTCATAGACCTGACCGTGGGGAAGGGCAGGGGGGGCGTGACCGGCAATGACATCCGCGAGGGCAAGGCGAGCATACTGTATGCCCACGCCATCTCCGCTGCCGATCCGGGCCGCCGCCGCGAGCTTGTCCGCATCATGCGCAAGCCGCGAGAGGAGACCAGCGACGCCGAGGTGGAGCGCGTCAAAGCGCTCTACGAGGAGCTGGGGTCGCTGGAGTTCGCGCAGGCCGAGGCCGACCGGCTGGTCGAGAGGGCGTTCGAGACGATCGCCAGCATCCCTGTCGAGGACAAGGACTTCTTCCGTCAGATCGCCCGCTACATGGTGAGCAGGACGAAGTAGGAGGAGCCGTCATCGAGTCCCGTGGGCAATACGTCGGCCGGGGCGGGGCCAAGCTGAAACACGCCATTGACCAACTGGGCCTTGACCTGAAGGGCGTGGCGGCGGCGGATTTCGGGTGCAGCACCGGGGGCTTCACGGATTGCCTGCTGCAGGAGGGGGCGGCGCGCGTCTACGCCGTGGACACGGCCCGCGGCGCGCTGGCCTGGAAGCTGCGTCAGGACGAACGCGTCGTCGTCATGGAACGGACCAACGCGATGCACGTCGAGCTGCCGGAGGCGATTGACGTGGTGACCGTTGACGTGGGCTGGACGCCGCAGCGCCATATCCTGCCCAGCGCCCTGAAGCAGACCGGACCGGACGGCCTGGTGCTGTCGTTGTTCAAACCGCAGTATGAAGCGGCGCGGGGTCTTGTGCGGCGCGGCCGGGTCGAGCCGGGCGACTTCGATTCCGTCCTGCAAGGGGCGGTTGCGGAACTGGAGCGGATGGGGATTGTGGTTCGTGAGGTGGTCCTTCTCCCCCGCGAGCGCAAGAGCAAGAACCCCGAAGCCTTCCTCTACATCCGTCGGCGGGAGTGCGCGGTGCAGGGCGGGCCGGCAAGAGGCGGTGCGGAGACAGCGTAGTTGACATCGGCGCGGACAATACGCGAGGTCGTTTTCGAAGGGGGGCATTTCGAGCGCGGCGTGCAGCGGGGGCGCAGGCTGCGTGGCACGTTGGTCCTGCCCGACCTGTCGGCGCTTCCTCCCAGGTTCGTTCAGGAGTGCCGGGACGCGGCGGGCGCGCTGCATCCTCCCGCGCTGGAGGAGTTCGAGGGGCTGGTGTGCGGGGGCGGCTTCGACCGTGACCGCATGACGGCCTACTACTTCGCCCGCCTGGAGAGCCGTCTTGGCGGCTGCACCATGTTCGCCGCGGCTCCCCAATGCCGCTCTGAGGGGAGCGGCCCCGTCGTGGGGCGGAACTACGACTGGGCGGTCGAAGACCTGCGCTGGTGCGAGCTGCACCGCTACCGCCCGACCGAGGGGCTCCGGCGGATCGGCTACACGCATCACTGGGCGGGATGTCCGGACGTGTTGAATGAGAGGGGGCTCTACGTTGCCATCGCCTCGCTGCCGGGCACAAGCGGCGGCCCGCAGCCGCCCGGGGTGCAGTGGAGCATCCTGGTGGAGATGATGTCCGAGCGGTGCGGCACCGTGGCGGAGGCACTCGGCGTCTGCGGCCGGGTGCGGCATTTGAGGCCGATGAGCTACCTGATCGCCGATGCTTCCGGCGATGCGGCTATCGTGGAGGCGACTCCCTGGGAGGTCCGCGTGCGCCGGCCCCGCGACGGCTTCGTGGTGGCGGCCAACGTTGCCCAGGGCGGCGAGCTGCTCGCCACACACACCGTGCGATCCGTTGGTTACGCGTTGCCCGAGCCGGCCGGGCCCGGCCGGGAGGCAGACGTGCGCGTTGCGGGGCGGGCGGAAAGGCGGGTGGCGCGGGCGACCCGGCTGCTCCGTCAGGAAATGCCTGCCGTTTCGGAAGAATCGGCCCGCCGCATCCTGACCGACCACCGGGCGCCGATCTGCACGGGCGACCATCGGCGCGCGGACGGCGCACCGTGGGCGACGATATGGTCGGGCATATGCACGCCGGCCGACGGGCGCTTCCAGATTGCGCCCGGCCTACCGTGCCGGCACGACTACCGGACGTTCACGTTCGCCGACGCGTGAGCGAAGGCTATTCGGCAAGCAGATTCTGCATTACGAAATCGTGGCTGATGCGTGCACTGTCCAGGGAGTCGCCGGCGCAGCGGTCCTGTTCCACGATATAGTATTCGACGCCGCCCTCCAGCGCCGCCTCGTGGATGGCTTCCCAGTCCAGAATGCCGTTGCCGATTTCTGCGAACGACCTGTTCTCGTCGGGGGCCATGTCCTTGATGTGGAGGGTGGGGAGCCGACCGGCGTAGTTCCGGACGTATGCCACCGGGTCCGCGCCGCCGTGCTTGACCCAGTAGGTGTCTATCTCCGCGTAGACGTTATCGGGCGAGGTGTTCTCGTAGAGGAGGTCCAGGGCGTAGACGCCGTCGAACTTGACGAACTCGAAGCTGTGGTTGTGGTAAGAGAGGCGCATTCCCTGTGCTTTACAGCGAGCGCCCAACCCGTCCATCAGCCCGGCGAAGGCCAGCCAGTCCTCACGGGTCTTGCGGCGGTCCTCGGGCAGGTACGGAACGGCAATGTCCGCAAGGCCGAGCGTCTTGGCGTTGGCGATCCACGTGTCAAGGTCGGCTTCCTGCAGGTTCAACGCCACGTGCATTCCGACACCGCGCAGGCCGATGTCGTCGAGGAGTTCCTTCGCCTGTTGCGCATCGTCCGACAGCAGCCCCGGCATCTCGACCAGGTCGTAGCCCATGTCCTTGACCTTCTTGAGCGTGCCCGTGAGATCCTTGGCAAGGTGGTCGCGCACCGTGTAGAGCTGCAAAGCCAGAGATATCTGAGCCATCCGCGATTCCCTCCCGTCGTGAGTGATGGTGTGTATGCTGCGCCGTGCCCGCCGCGCGGGACGACAGGTCATTATAGCCGGCACGTGCAGCAGTTCAAGCACAGGCGGCGAATTCCCGCCGGATCCTCACTCCGGGGGCCGGAGCTGCTGGCCGAAGGTTGCCTTCAGTTCAGCCAGCGTTTCCGCGGGGATGTCCTCTCGCTGAAGCGTGATGCCGAAAGGCGTGCCCTGGACCAGGACCGTGCCTTCCTCCGTGACCCATGAGGTCCACTGGCTGGCCCGCGTGGCGAACAGCAACTTGAAGACCGTTGTCGTCTGGTCGGCCAGGCGCAAGTCCTTGAAGCTGATGATGGTGACGGTCACTTCCTCCACTTTGCCGGCGATGGGATTGACCAGGTCGAGGGTCCATTCTTGACCTACCAGCCCCTCGTCCAGGGGTGGCAGCGCAGAGATGGGCGAGAGCACCTCGCTGAGCATCCGTTGTTCGTCGCACGGCATGGACATGCGCACGGCGTCCTTGCCGATGTGGCCGAGGATCAGCATTCGGTCCTCAGCGACGGTTCCCATCAGTTCGGTGTTGAGCATCTTGGAAGTGACGTCGAAGGACTGCAGGCCGCGCAGCGGCGAGATGCTGGCCTTGAAATCCACGTCGAGGACACCGCTCACGCCAAGGATGTTGTGGAGAGTCGCCTTCAGGTCGATCTCGGTAGTCGTATGGATGGAGATCCCGCCCATCTGGTCGCGCCACACTCTGGTGTCGGCGTGGCCGATGCGGTTGTCTTCGAGGTAGATGCCCCACGCCACGGACCGCTCCTGCTCCGCCGGCTCCAGCAGGTTGTCGTAGAAAGGGCGCAGGCGGCCGGCCGACTGGAGGGGGAAGTGCGAGCGCAGCAGAAGCCCCCACATGACGGCGAAGAACGCCGCCACGGCCAGCACCAGCGAGTATCTGAGAAGCTTCTCCATTGCTGCCGCCCCGCGCCTCATTCCTTGCGCTTGAAGTAGTTCTCCCAGAAGTCAACTTCCGGGTCCGTGAGGGTGGTGAACTTCTCGTCCGGCTCCTGGGCAAGGGACTGGTCGTCGCTGCGCAGGAATTTCCGGGCCTGCTTGATGAACTGCTGCGGCTGCAATACGGTGGCCCGCCCCCGCGCCAGCGCCTGGGCCGTCCGGTGATCGGCCGTCACGACGAACGTCCGTTCCTCCACGGCGCTTCGATTCGCGGGACCGGCGATTTCAGTCAGCGCCCCTTCACCGTAGGGAAGGTTGGTCACCGTAGTCCTGCCGAAGTGCCCGGTGGGTGGCAACGCCTCGCCCGGTTGCTGGCCGTCGAACACAAGAACCGCGCGGCAGTCCCGGGCTTCACAGTAGCGTGCCATCCAGCGGGCCAGATTGTGGCGGCTCTTGGTGCGGTCGCCCTCCACGACTGTCGGGTCGGAACGCTCGCGCAGGTGCTCCAGCAGGTCGTTCCCGTCCACGTAGAACATCATGAGCGGCGGGCCTCCCAGAGGGTCTTTCGCAGCTCGAAGGCCGGGTTGGCGTAGACCTCCTCGCCGCCTGCGAAGGTGGCCACGGCCTTTCCGCGCAGTTGCCAACCTCCGAACGGGGTGTTGCGGGACCTGGATCGGAACTCCTCCGCATTGACCGTCCACGACAGGCGGGGGTCAATGAGGGTCATGTCGGCCCGTGCCCCGGGCCTGAGCGTCCCGGCCGGCAGGCCGAATATCCGCGCGGGCGACGCGCTCAGCAGCCGGACGGCATCGGAAACCGACAGCTTCCCTTCGCCCACGAAGTGGCTCAGCACGAGTCCCAGGGTTGTCTCAAGGCCGATGAGGCCGCTTGCGCCCCGGGCCTTGTCCTCTGCCGTGTGCGGCGCATGGTCGCTGGCGATCGCGTCCACTTCGCCGGACGACAGGGCATGCTGCAAGGCGTCCCGGTCCTGCGCCGAGCGCAAGGGCGGATTCACCCCGGGCACTTCGCCCTGTGCGAAGTCTCCGGTGCACAGGAGCAGATGATGCGGCGTCACCTCGAACGTGGCGGCCGGCGCTCCGTTGCGCGTCGTCCGGAACTGCTCGATGATGTCCGCCGTGCGCGCCAGGCTCACGTGAGAGAAGTGGATGCGGCATCCGGCGCGCGCAGCCAGCTCGAGGTCCCGCTTGACGTAGTTGGCCTCGTTCGTGTAGGGCGCATCCGGTTCGAAACCGGACAAGACGCCGGCCGCCCTCTTCTGGAGCGCCGCCGGCGAGTCCTCGCAATGGGGAGCCACCGGGATATCGGCCCTCGCCGCCTCGCGGCACATGTCCTCCATCACGGCTGGGTCTACGACCGGGTCGCCATCGTCGCTGAGGGCGGCCACGGATTCATGCTGCGCAAGCGCCGCGACATCGGTCGGCTTTGCTCCGTGCCGGCCCTCTGTCATGGCCGCCTTGAAGTAGACGTTGACGACCGATTCGGCGCGCGCCTTCTTTGCCAGGCGGCGCACGAGCTCGATCGAGTCAATGGGCGGGTCGGTGTTCGGCTCGCATATCACCGAGGTGTATCCGCCCGCAGCGGCTGCCATGCTGCCGGTGCGAATGGTCTCCTTGTGCGTGAAGCCCGGCTCGCGGAAATGCACGTGCGCGTCAACCAGGCCGGGCCACAGCCAGAGGCCGTCGCCCTCGATCAGGAGGAGGGGATCGGCTCCTTCTGCGCGTTCCGGCGTGCGCCTGGCCTCGTCCGGCGAGATGCGCTCCGACACCAGGACCACGCGGCCCGAGGCGACCAGCACGTCGCGACGCCCGTCAATCCCGGCCTCGGGGTCCACGAGCCGGGCATTCTTGATCAGGACGACGGCCACGGGATTGTGTGCCCTCATTGGGGTTGTTCCAGCCGGTATCCCACCTCGCGTTGCCATTTCTTCAGCGCGGGGTAGAGTTGCCGGTACTGGGCCAGCCTTTCGTCGTAGTAGCGGGCCCTTTGCGGGTCGGGCGTGAAGGTGGCTTTCGGCACGATCAGTTCGGCGGCGGCCTGGGAGGCGCTCTCATAGACGCCTGCGGCGAGACCTGCGACAATCGCCATGCCAAGGGAGGCGGCTTCCGTCACCTCCAGTTTCACCACCGGTCGGTTGAACATGTCGGCCTTCAGTTGCAGCCAGAAGTCGCTCTTGGCTCCTCCGCCGACGGCCCGGAACTCGTCCACTTCCACGCCGGCTTCTTCCAGGATGGCGATGTTCTGCTTCATCTCGTACGAGATGCCTTCCAGCGCGGCCCGGAGGAACTCTTCTCGGCCGATCGAAAGGCTCAGGCCCACGACGGCGCCGACGGGATTCCCGTCCATGTGCGGGGTGCCCGTCATCATGAAGTGAGGCAGAAAGAAGACGTCGGTAGGCTCTTTGCTCATGCGCTCGATGAGCACCTGGTAGACGTCCTTGCCGGACCGTTCGGCCTCCTGCGATTCGGCCTCTGCGAAGTTGTCCCGTATCCAGCGGAACAGCGCCCCGCCCGTGAAGTTGAAAGCGAGGGCGACGTAGAGGTCCTCGGCCGCATGGTGATAGCAGGCCAGGTTGTTGTTGAGCATTGTCTCGTTGACCACAGGGGAGTCCATGGCCACGGCAAAGCACTCCACCGTGCCCGTGGCGTCCATTGCGAGGCGCGGCTGCGTCACGCCGCTGCCCAGCGCCCCCGCAGGCTGGTCGTGGCTGCCGGCCACAACCAGACATCCCTGGGGGAGGCCGAGTTCCGCGGCGGCGCGCCGGCCCAGCTCTCCGACCACGGTGCCCGTGGGAACCGCCTGAGTGAACAGATCGCACCGCACGTCGGCCCGCCGGCACAGTTCTTCGCTGTAGCGTTTTGTGTGGATGTCGAAGGCCATGGTGCGGGCAGCACTTGAGTAGTCCACCCGCGGCTCGAGGCCCATCTTATGATGGGCGAACGCCTCAAAGGTCAAGTGGCGTTCCATCTTCCGGTAGAGGTCGGGCTGGTTCTGCTTTATCCACATGAGCTTGACGATGGTGAACATCTGGCTCGGAGGCTGGCCGCAGATCCGCATGATGTCGGCCCGGTCCTGTTCTGCAATCCAGGCGTCGAACAGCGCCGTCGTGCGGTTGTCGAACCCCAGTATGCTGTTGGCCAGCACCTGGCCCGTCTTTGACACGGACACCGCTGCCTCGCCCAGCACACTAATGGCCACGGCCTGGACGGGGGCCTCCGGCGCGCCGGCCGCCGCCTCCCCCGTAGCCTGCGTCACCATCTGCCACACCTGCTCGGGGTCGAGTTCCATCCAACCGGGACGCGGATGTACCAGGGGGTACTCCCGATAAGCACTGGCAAGTATCCTGCCGTCTTCCGTGAAGACGGTGGCCTTCGCACCCGTCGTGCCGATGTCCAGACCCATCAGGCTCATCTGGTACCTCCCGAGGCACAGGGGCCATTGTTCAGTAGTGCGTCGGATTAGGTTAATGGCCGAAGGGCCGCATTTCAAAGGTCCGGGCGCGCTGCACGGCCGCTTTGCAGCGGTGCATTGCGCTTGCCCCTCGCGCCCGCGGTCGCGCCGAGGAATCTGCTTGACAAGCCGGACCTATTCCCTTAGAATCCACGGCCGCTTGCCCGAAATGCAGACAGGGCAGCAAGTTCCAACGCGTGTTCTCTCCGTCCGTGGGGAAAGGGGGCCTCATCAGTGGCAAATCGGACAATCACCAAGCGCGAGTTGTGCGAGCGAATCGCTAAGAAAACCGGATATGCGCAGGTGGTGACAAAAGAGGTCATCCAGCTTTTCCTCGATGAGATAACTGCTGAACTGGCGAAGGGCAACCGGATGGAGTTCCGCAACTTCGGCGTCTTCGACACCAGACTGCAGCCGGCCAGGAAGGCGAGAAACCCGCGCACTGACGAGGTTGTGGAAGTGCCCCCCAAGGCCGTAGTCTCCTTCAAGGTCGGCAAGAACATGCAAAAGAAGGCGCAGGCCGCACTGTTCATACTGCAGCAGGCGCCTTGACGACAGGAGGCCAACGACCCCGTTAGAATGGATTGATGAAACGTGCTGTGCCCGCTGCTTCGAACGAGCAAGCGGGCTTTTTTTGTGACCGCAGGAGACGGGGATCTTACTCCTCGGGCGCCGGGCCTCGGTTCCGCGCGCTGACCAACTCCAACTGTACGATTACGAGGATCACGGCCAACGCTTGTATCGCGGGAATGACCACGCGCCACGTGGAAGAGCCGTAGGGAATCGTGGCGCCGGGGGAGGTGGCCATGACCGTCAACCCGACGGTGAGCAGGACCATTCTGTCCCCCATGCCCAGTCTCATCAACCGATGGGAGAAGTGGCTGCGGTCGGCCCCGAAGAGCGGCCGCCGGTCCTTCATCCGTATCACCAGTACGCTTATCGTGTCGTAGAGAGGGATCGCGAAGATGACGAGCGGCACCACCACCGGGAAGAAGGGATTGAGCGCCCGAGGCGTCCGGAAAGTGGCGAGCGTGGTGGCGACGGCCAGCATGTAGCCGACGAACATGCTGCCCGAGTCGCCCATGAAGATCGAGGCAGGGGGGAAGTTGAACAGCAGCAAGCCCAGCACGCCGCCCAGCAGTGCCAGCAGCAAGCCGGCGATGAAGTACTGATCCGTCTGCAGAGCCACTACAAGCAGCGCAGCCCCCGTCAGGAACGCCACAAGGCCGCTCTGGCCGTCCATGTTGTCTAGCAGGTTGAAGCAGTTGACCAGCAGAACGATCCACACAGTGGTGATGGCTATCTGCACCCAGGCCGACGAGATGAACAACGTGACGCGCACCTCGGGCACGAGCGCAACTCCGAATGCGATGATGAACTGTCCAACCAGCTTAAGAGAGGGCCGCAGGCCCCTGGCGTCGTCCCAGAGCCCCAGCAACGCGATGGCCAGCCCACCGGCCAGGACCTTGAGCAGCAAGGGCAGACGTCCGGCGGCTATCTGGACATCCGGGTGCAGGTGTGACGGCACGCGGAACAACGACGGATCAGCAACCCACACGGCGCTGAGTATCCCCGCCGCCAGCACCGGCAGAACCGTCGCCAGGAAGAGCCCAATACCTCCCCCCAGAGGAATGGCCCCGGCATGCCTCTTCCGACCGCCGGGGTGATCCACCAGGTCCCATTTCCGGGCGGCCTTCTTGATGATGGGCACCAGTACAACGGAGATCACAAAAGCGATGACGAAGGCGCCTGCCAGGATCACTCGCATTCCTGGAATCCTCGTGCCAAAAGGGGCTGCGATTCACTAACACGCCGGTCCGGCTCGCCCACTGCAGGACAAACCGGCCCGGTCGTAGGGCAGGCGTTGCAGCCTTGGAGTGTAGGGGCGGTTCGCGAACCGCCCCTACGAGAACGGCCCCGGCACAACCGGGCCGTCGTCGCCTGGGGCGGCAGGCCGCCCGCTACTCTTACCAATGCCGCCGGACCATCGCGCATTTGCATGGCCTTGTATTTAGAACTCCAGCTCCGTGCCGGCCATGATCTCAACGTAGCTTTCCGGGAACCTGTCGGCGATCTCCTGCGTGTGTTGGGTGCAGTGGCAGGGCGCGAGGAAGGGGATCCCCTCCAGCGCCGAGAAGTTGCTGAACCCATGGAAGCCGCCCAGCACTGCGTGGACCGCGCCCAGGTCCGACACCGCTTCCATGAGGACGTCCACACCGGGGTGAGCGCAGCCCGTGATGATCACCACGCCCTGGTCGGTGTTCAGTGCGATGGCCTGCTCGGGCATTGGTCCCTGCACGGGGCCGGTGCTGTGTATGCCGGGCGAGATCTCCCCGGCCGCAGTGATCTCCCGTACCGCCAGCGGCGCCGCCTGCTGTCTTACCAGACGGCCGAAGGAGGGCAGCACGATCACTTCTGCCTTTGTGTTGCTGCTGCTCATGTACGGCAGTCCCCCGGTGTGATCCTCGTGGTCGTGCGAGAGGACGATGTAGTCCACGGTCCCGGGGTCAACGTTTGACGCGGCCATGTTGTGCTGCAGGACCGACGGCTTCGCGCCGGTGTCGAACAGAACGTTCTCCTCGGCTTCCACCAGGCAGGCAAACCCCCAGTCGGCCTGATAGCCTTCCATGGCCCGGTTATCGCAGATTATGCGGACCTTCATCGCCGTCTCCTTCACAAGGGATGCGCGGGCGACATGCCGCACTAAGTCTACCACGAGTCGGCCGCGTTTTCAGCCAAGATTGCCGTCCGAACGGCCTGGCGGCGGCCCGCCGTGCCCCTACTTCTAGTCGAACGGCGTCAGGAAGTCGTCCAGGTTCTTGCTGGCGATCTTCTGGAAATCATCCCTGGAGTAGCAGATCTGCGTGCAGACGATCTCGCGGTCTGCTTCGATGCCTCGACCTGAAGCGGTCAGGGCGCCCGGCACGCGGTCGTCCGAGCCGTATACCAGCCGCTCCGCACCGATGTACTTCAACGCTTTGTCCAGCGCATCGGCGCGGTAGAAGTCGGGCGTCCCGCGGGTGGTGTCAATGTACATCTGCATCTGCGGCACGGCGCCCCGCTGCGCCGCGGCCCGCATCCGGCCCGCCACTGCGATGCACTCGTCCGTCCACGGCCACGAGATGTGCGCCAGGGCGAACTTGATCCTCGGGAAGTGGATCATCACTTCGTAGAAGACGGGCCGGCAGAAGCGCGAGCTGTCCAGGTTGCCGAACAGTATCCCCGAGTGGAACAGGATCGGCTTCCTCAGTTCCTCGATCTTCTCATAGACGGGGAAGAAGCGCTCCTCGTAGGGATACCAGTGGTCCGGAATCATCTTGATGCCTTTGAGGCCCTTCTCGTTGATGGCGCATTCCACGTGCTCGACCGCGCCGGAGAGCGTCGGCTCGATCCACGCGAACCCGATCAGCCGTTCCGGGTCCGGCGCGCATATCCTGGCGATGATGTCTATGGACTCCATGGCCTCTTCGTTGGACCCGGTCATTTGCGGCGCAATCAGCACCGCCTTGCCCATCTCCCGGGCGTCCATCGCCTTGAGGACCTCGTCCCCGTCCGCATCGGGCCGACAGTGAATGTGGCAGTCGCTGTACATGGCGGAACTCCTCCCGCTGACAATGCTTCCAAAAACCCGCACTCGCCGGTGGTGCGTTTCTATGAAATAACGCCATCGCTTTCAACTGCGCTTCCCCATTCTGCGGCGGAGTCATTGGAAAGGGCGGGCACGGATAGGGTAAAAGGGGGCCCTCGTTACCCGGGCACTGCGAGGTGGGAAGTGGACGACGGGACGCATGCGAATGTGCGATGGCTTACGTTGGCGGCGTGGCTCACGATCCTGGTGTTCGCCGCCACCACCACGGTGCCGTCCGTATCTTTGGAACACATCGGGACGGACCTCCAGATAGGATTCGGCCTCCGCGGCGTTCTGTCTACGGCCCGCGCAGTCGTCCTGGCCCTGGCGACCTTCTTGACGGGTTACCTTGCGGACCGGTACGGCAAGAGATGGTTCCTTGCCGGCGGCATGTTCGTGGTGGCCCTTGCCTTGGTGGGGGTCTGGCGGAGCAGCGATTATGCGGGCCTGATGGGGGGCATGGTCCTGGGCGCCGTTGGGCTTGGCGCCGTGGAGGCGCTGGCGAGTCCCCTGGTGGCCGACCTCCACCCTCGGAACGTGCCCACTCAGATGAACGTGCTGCACGGTTTCTTTCCTGCCGGCATAGCGGCATTCTCTCCTCTCGCGGGATGGGCGCTGGACGCGGGGATGCACTGGCGGACGCTGTTCGGGCTGGCGGCGGTGCTCCCGGTGCTCGTCGGCGTGATGTTCGCCATGGGCAGGTATCCCACGAGCGGCGGGGGCTCCCGGCGGGCGCCGCTGGCGGTGCGCCGGATACTGAGCAACCGCACGTTCTGGCTCCTGGCGGCGGCCATGGCATTGACGGCCGGGTCCGAGGGGGCCCTCTTGTTCTGGAGTGTGAACTTCCTGCAGAGCGAGTACCACGTGGGGGCCCTCGTGGGCGGCGTCGGGCTGACGGTCTTCTGCGTCACCATGGCCATCGGGCGGTTCGGGACGGGGGCTGCCGTCAGAGTCGTCC
>DAOVRD010000286.1 GCA_030628375.1 Planctomycetota bacterium | reverse complement strand
CGGAGAGAATCCACCTGAACTCCGCTCTCCGCGCCGCCAGTCGGGCTGCCGGGACGGCATCTGCAAGGGGCCGGTGCGACAGACGGCGCGCCACTGCGTTCCTGCCCGGGCTGCCAGTTCAAACGCGTAAGTTCGGCCCGGTTCGACGTCCAGGTAGTAGTTGCCCGCCTCGGGAGCGACCGGGATCGTTCTGACGTCGGCGCCCTCCAGGTCCAGGACCCGCAGCGCCCACTGACAGCGCGGGCCCAGCTCGCGCGCGACGTCCGCCCTCAGCACTTCGCTGAACTCCCAGTACAGAAAGACCGATGAGGGGTCGCGCGCGATCGCACCCATCCTGATCCCGGCACGGTCAGGCGCCGCTGCCATGCGCTGGCTCCCTCCGTCAGAAGGCCGGAAACGGCACGCCCTTCGGCATGACGACAACGCCGCCCTCGCTCAGGGCGAAGTGCCGGCGGTCCCACTCATGGTCCACGCCGAGGCGGGCGTTGTCCGGTATGGTGTTGCTCTTGTCTATGACGGCCTTCTTGATCACGACGTTGCGGCCCACCGAGGTGCCCTCCAGGATCACGGATTGCCCGATGCGGCTGCCGACCCCTATGCGAACGCCAGGCCCGATGACCGATTGCCACACGTGGGCGCCGCGGATGACACAGCCTTGACACACAAGCGAGTTGTGAATCTCCGGCGGGATCTCCTCCTGCCCCTCAAGCTCGACAAGCGCCATGGCCGGCGGCCGGAACAGCGCATGACCACGGATCGGCCAGTCCCCGTCATACAGGTCGAGGGGCGCCTCGTCTCCCAGCAGTTCCATGTGAGCTTCCCAATAGACGTCAAGGGTCCCGATATCGCGCCAGTAGAGGCCGGGGCAGGGGTAGGCGAAAACGCGGTCGCCGCCCTCGATCATGGCCGGGACCACGTCCGTGGCGAAATCATGCGTGCTCGTGTGCCTGGCGTCCTCGCTCACGCGCCGCACCAGCGTCTCGGTGCCGAAGGCGTAGATGCCCATCGAGCACAGGCACGTCTCGGTGCGGCCGGGCATCGGTTCGGGGTGCGCCGGCTTTTCATCGAGCCGGACCGCCCGCCCCTCGGCATCGGCCGTCACCACCCCCAGGCGCCCGGCGGCCTCCGCGAGAGACCTTTCCACACAGGCCACCGTCAGATCCGCTCCTGTCTGCACGTGGGCTTCGAGCATGGGCGAGTAATCCATGCGATAGACGTGATCGCCGCTGAGGATCAGAACATGCGCAGGCCGCAACTGCTCCAGCGTGTAGATGTTCTCATAGATGGCATGCGCCGTGCCGAGGTACCACTCGGAACCCATTCTCTGCTGGGGCGGCTGGGTCTCAATCCATTCGCCGATCTCGGGGGGGAGGAAGTTCCACCCGAGCTTGACGTGCCTGTCGAGGGAGTCGCTCTTGTACTGAGTGAGCACGTATATCCTGCGCAGTCCGCTGTTAAGACAGTTGCTGAGGGTGAAGTCGAGGATCCGGTAGGCGCCGGCAAAGGGCACGGCGGGCTTGGCGCGGTCTTTGGTGAGCGGATACAGCCTTTCCCCCTGCCCTCCGGCCAGCACCATCACGAGGGTGTCCTTCAGAACATCCGGGGCTTTCCTCGCCGCCATGTGTTCAAGCAACTCCGTAACAGGCGCAGCAGTAGATTGACCTTTCCGTGCGTTACCGTCGCAGCCTCAGGGCCGTCATCCGAAGCATCACGAGCGGGACGTCAGCCTGCACCGGCCGCTCCCCTCTTGCGGAGCGCCTCCCGCACAGCCTCCACAAGGGGCCCGACATCGGCCGACTTGAGAATGTAAGCGTCGGCCGCCCAACTCATGTAGTTGTCCTGGTACTCGCTGTAGCCGGTGTTGATGATCACGGGGATGTCCTTGTCCTGGCTGAGTATCTTGGACATGGACTGGATGCCGTCCATTTTCTCCGGCAGGTTGATGTCCATGATGACCACATCCGGCTTGGCTTCTTTGGGCAGCTCGACGGCCGTCTTGCCATCGGCGGCCCAGATGACTTCGTAGCCCTGTTCCTCCAGCTCCTGCTGGTAGAGCAGACGCACGCTCTCCTCGTCTTCTACGAGCAGGATCTTGGCCATAATTAACCTCCTTACCCCATTTAGCGTCCTGTTCCGGAGCCTGGCGAGCCGGATTCGCCGCCGCCGGCCGGCGGCTCGACCACCAGGGTGACGGTGAATCTGCTCCCGCCGCCAAGCTCGCTCTCCACTTCAATACGCCCGCCGTGCTCCCTGACAATCTGCCGGGAGACGGACATGCCCAGCCCGATGCCGCCGATCTTGGTCGAGAAGAACGGGCTGAAAAGGTTGTCCAGAACGTCACGCTCCATCCCGACCCCCGTGTCGGCAACGGTCAGTTCGATCTCGCGGTCGCGTGCGCCCGTGGCGACGGAAAGGCTGCCCTTCTCCCTCCCTTCCATCGCCTCTACGGCGTTCTTGACGAGGTTTATGACGACCTGCTTGATCATCCCGCCGTCAGCCACGATCTCCGGCAGGTCGTCGGCCAGCGACATGCCAAGTGAGATGTTGTTCTCCTCCAGATAGCTCCTGAACTCCTCGGCCGTCTGGCACACGATGGTGTTGAGGGAAACGGGAACCTTGTTAGGCCGCAGCGGCCGCGTGTACTCCAGGACGTTGGCCAGGGTCCGTTCCAGGCGCTGGGTCTCTTCGTAGATGATCATCGCATTGCGGCGCGTCTTCGCATCATCGCGGTGCTGCCGGGCTATTGAGTAGGCGAACCCTCCGATGGCCGTCAGGGGGTTGCGGATTTCGTGCGCCAGATGGCTGGCCATCCGGCCCACACTGGCCATGCGCTCGGCCTCGATGAGCTGATCGCGCGTGCGCTGCAGTTCCCTGAGCTGGGTGCGGATCTTCTCGTAGGCCCGCGCGTTGGCGATCGCCAGAGATGCCTGGCGCGAGAACATCTCTATCAGCTCCATCTGATCCTCGCTCACCGGCATACGCGAGTACTTGTTGTCCGCGAGCATGACGCCCAACGGTTCGTCCTGGACAGCCAGCGGCACGCAGACGAACTCCTCCAGCTCGAGCCGCTCGACCAGTTCGGGGCCGATGTAGGGGGCCGAACGAGCGTCACCGACGTGCACCGTGCTGCGGCTGTCCAGCGCCCTGACCAGGGGATTGCGGCGGTCGGCCAGCGGGATGTGCAGGGCCCTGACGCGATCCGCGAGGCGTCTGTCGCTGCCCGACGGCGAGGCTGCGTCCACCAGTTCGTCAATGGTCTGTGCCTTCTGGGCCAGGTCGTTCCATATCCGCTGCGCGTCGGCCGGGGAAACGGGACCCACGGCGCTTTTGCCCTCCAGGTGCGCGCCCTCCTCATCCAGCAGGAACACAAAGGCGCGGTTGAAGCCTATCGCGTGGCCCGCCGTCACGCAAGTCAGCACCAGGTGAAGAACGCGCCCCAGGTCCAGCGAGGTCTCCACCTTCTCGGTCAACTTGTTGATCAGGCGCATCTCCTCGGTCTGGCGCCGTTGTTCGGTGATGTCCAGCGTAAGAACGAGCAATCGAGTCTCGCCGTAAACGACCGGCGTGAAGACGTGCTGATAGCAGTGCCAGACTCCCGTCTCGTCCGTGACTTCATGGACAAGCGTCTGCACCTCCCCCGTAGAGACGGCCCTGACTGCGGGGCAGTCGTCGGCCGGACTGCCGCAGCGAAGGACCTCATGGCAATTCTTGCCGAACGACGAAGTGCCGAACCCGAACCATTTCATCATCGCGCTGTTGGCCCACTGCATCTCCATGTCGCCGTCCAACAGCGCCAGGCCCGCGCCCATCGCTTCAACAACCAGGTTCAGGGTATCGCGCTCACGCCGCAGTTGCTCCTCCGCCCGCTTCTGGTCGGTGATATCAACCAGGTAGTCGGTGAACCCGACGTGACGCCCTTCTTCGTCGTGCATGGGCACGCGCGCTTCTCTGATAACGCGGACGCTGCCGTCCTTGCGCGCCATCTTCCGTTCCGCCGTCGTTCGGCCCTCGCGCAGGCATTCATCCAGGACCTCCTGCAGATCGTAGGGCTCCGCTGCGAAGTCCGAAGGGGTCGCGCGCCCTACCACCTCCTCCTCTTCGTAGCCGAGCATTGACTCACAGCTGGGGCTCCAGTGCGTATAGACCCCTCTGGTGTCGGTGCTGGTGATCCCGACGGCCGCGCTCCGGATGATGTTGGCAAGCTCTTCATGGGCCTGTTCGATCTTATAGCGGTCGCGACGGCGCTCAAGAATCATCCGCGCGTTCTGCAGGGCCACGCCGATGTGCGGGGCAACGTGTTCCAGCGCGGCGGTCTCGCTCTCCGGGAAGTCGTCTTCCCTTTCCGACAGGAAGTGCATGACCCCCAGCACCTCTTCCCCCTTCTTGACCGGCACGGCCAGCTCACTGCGAGCGCGATACTCCTCGTCGAAAGCGATCAGTCGCCTGGAGTCGGCCGCCAGGTCCGATACGCGGATGGTCTCCCCCGTCTGAGCGCACAGGCCGATAAAGCCCTCGCCGATCTTCTGCCGGTACTCGCTGGGCCGGTAACGCCTCTCACGTCCGGCCTCCGCCACCAGTGCGCATTCGGCGGCTTCCTTGTCTATTCGAAACAGCGAGACGTCGAAGTAATCCCTGAACGCCCGCAGCGCCTCGACGGCCCCCTGCAGAAGCGCCGTTCTGGAAGGAAGCTCCAACAAGGACCGGCCGATCCGCGCGATCACTTCTGCCTCGCTGATCTCCTTGCGGGAACGCTCCAGGTGACGGGTGCGGTCCAGCGCCAGCGCCAGCACATTGCAGAAGTCGCGGAGTCTGCGCCTGTCGCTCTGACGGAAGGTGTTCGGTTGCGCCCCGTACAGCAGCAGCACGGCGCTCACCTCGCTGCGCGAAACAAGCGGGCAACACGCGATACTGCGCACGCCGGCGTCCAGCAACTCGGGAGAGTTCACGACCCGGTCATCGTCTCCCAGGTCCCCGCAGATAAACTCCTCTCGGCGCCGGTTGACCACGTCCGGCAAGCTGACCACGCCGCCGGCCTCCGCTTCCCGCTCGGTCAGATACGGGGGCTTTCCCATTACGACGGGCACGGGCAGCTCGGACCCCGCGACGAGGTCCGGCGCCGTCCCGCGCACGGGCTCGCTGAGGCGCAGCCGGCAGCCGAGCAGATCCCAGATGGCTCCGAGCTTCCCGGCCATCAGCCCGCAGACTTCGCCCGGCGTCTGGGCCTCGGCCAGGGCACCCTCCATGTCCCACGCGGCGAAAATCTCCTGCAGCCTGTCCTGAGTCGTCTTCTGATCCGCCTCGCTGGTCAGTTCGTACAGCTCCGCCGTCCTGCGCAGAATGG
>DAOVRD010000180.1 GCA_030628375.1 Planctomycetota bacterium | reverse complement strand
TACTCGTAGCGGCAGGCTATGCACACGAACGAATGCGGCTTCTCGATCATCGGCCGCTCCGGCCTGAACCTGTCGTCCTTCGTGATTCTGAGCTGCACGTTGCCGGCGCACTCTGTCCCGAGGCCGAGTATCTCGCCGTCGCCCTGGCAGGCGTGGAGGTCGCCCAGCACGAGCAGCCCGCCCTCAAGCTCGGCACGCAGATAGAGCGTATTGCCGGCGGCCACGTCCTTGAAATCCATGTTGCCGCCGTTGTCCCAGGGGTTGGGCACGTCTGTGGCCGGCTGCACCCGGATATCTCCGACCATCATCCGGACGGGCGTGGCCAACCCGCCGGGGAACCGGACGGCCCCGTCTCGGATCTCCAAGAACGAGGCCACCTCAGGCTGTTCCCACCAGCCGCCGCTCGCATGACCCTCCGGGCGTATATCGAGGAACTCGATGGCGAGCACGTCTCCTGGCTCGATTCCGTTGATGAAGATCGGCCCGGTCTCCTCCCGCTCCCTGTAAACGCGCGGATTGGCGTCGCCCGGAGTGCGGATGATGGGCGTGCGGAAGTTGACCGTCTCGACGACGAACGCCTCCCCGATGCCGACCTCGGCTACGGGGTCACGGACATGGTGCCGCCCCTCCGGCGGAACGGTACAGTCCCTCGTGATCCGCTTCATGCCAAACCCTCCCCGCGACACGCAACGCCGAGCGCAGCTCACATCCCCAAGGCGGGGCACAGTGTACGTCATTGGCGGCCGGTGGCAAAGGAACCTGCGATGGGTGATGCGCTCACGAAGATGAGGCCGGGCGAGAACGAGCAGGTCCCGACCGCCGCAGGCCGCGGCCCGTCCTTACGCTGGCTCATCGTGGATAGTCCTTTCGGCAGGGGGGAAGCAGATGCGCCGTCCTCACAAACCCAATGACCGGATGTTAACCCAGCCCCCCCCGACCGGCAAGTGCAGCGTGATACGCCCAAAGCGCCCCCGTCGCTGGACCCCTCCGCCGGAAGTGGGGCCAGCAGGGCGTGCGCTCGGCCGGCCCTTGAGCGGTTGCTTGGTAGCGCGGGCACGCTTGGTACTTAATGCGCAACCCGGACTCGAGAGCCTGCTTCGCGCCGCCAAGGGTCGCGAGCGCGTCGTTTGCGAGCAACTCTCCCTCGAACGCACCCACCTCATCGACTACCACCAGCTCAGGGCCTGCATTGCCTAAGGTCCCGTTTGCGGCGCGTTGAGGACGCTCGGTAGAGCGCCGCGTCGCCCAAGCCGCCTGCTGGTGGCCGCGTTGCCCCGGCTTCTTCACCCCCACTGCAAGATTGGCGAATCACTACTCCAACTGCACTTTTTCCTGGTGGATGACCTTCTCCGGTTCGACCAGCTTTACAGTGAGCGTGTAGAATCCCGGCTGGAAACCTCGGTTCCATGGTTGATCGCTCCAGAAGTCTAGTGTCTGCACGTTGTCCATCAAATCGATCTTTTCGACGGGCTGTGTGTACGTTTTCCCCGCAGGGCCAGCCAGTATTACAGCTAGGTCAGCCGCGGGTCCGCGAATGGTCACCTCCACGTCCACATAGCTGGTTTCGCCGCCTCCTCCCATCGTATCGACTATGCTCTCATAGGTCCTCTTTACTGGCCTACACTGAACCGTATAATCGCTCGCGCTCGGACCACGAGAACACCCTCCAAAGCCAACGGCCAACCAAACCACAGCAATTATCAGAAAGCCCCGACGCCCCATAGCTTTCACCCCCTTCGTGAGGTTCCTTGAACGGTTCTCTTGCCGTCAGATGGCAGCAACATTGTAATAGCGGCTTCCAGGGCGATCAAGCCCCAGCAGTTAGCTCGCAGCCCTCCGTATGTTGAAGAACCACGAAGACGCAGGGGACCATCGCGCCGGTGGCTGCCCCCAGCGAGATGCCACGGAATAAGCAGCGCTCAAGCTGTTGCTTGCGGATACCTTGCCCTGGGGCCCTTTTGGTTTAGCGCCCTTTTTCTGCAGCCCGATTTTGCTGGGTGTTTGCCGTCGCGATTCTGATGGTCAAATGCGCACGACGAAGGGAGCGGCCTGTGCGACGGGAGATAATTGGCCGGCCGAAGTGAGGCGACAAGCGGCTGAAGGACATCGAGAGGGCGCACGCCCCGTGCCCTTACACTTGCTGAAAGACTTGCGGCGCCGACAAGCTGAGCCTGGCGACGCCGCAAGGTCTTCTTTAATGATGGTAGCGGGGGCTGTCCCGCAGTCGCGAGGGCTATGAGGTTGGCTTGCGTGGGCCGAACCGACTGGGGGGGAAAGGCCGATTAGGTGATCAGTTGAGCAGGTGACCGCAGGCGGGGGAGTTTTGTGTGTCTGATCGGGCACCGTGAAGACTGCGGGCGTCTGGCCGTTTTCGCCTGCTCTCCTGTTCAACTGCTCGCCTGCTCTACCATTCCTGCTCCGCCGGTGACGCAGAGCAGGAATGGTAGCGGGGGCTGGTCCGCCAGGGGCGGATAAAATTCGAACTTCACGCGCCTTCGGCGCGCCGCGACGAAGAAACTGAAATGGGACCTCAACGGCCTGGTCTTGACAGCGGGCCCCACACGGGGACCGCGGAAGAATCTGCCGGGAGCGTACAAGAAATGGTAGCGGGGGCTGGGACGCAGTGGCGGGAGAACCAGCGATCCCGCCCGACGGGCGGGATTAGGAGCCTGGCTTGCCTCTGCCGAACTCCTCCGCTGCTAGACCCGTCAGGGCAAAGAAGCCCTTGCCGCCTTTCTGGCGCTTCAGGGCGCGCTCGAACCTGCGGGCTGATCTCATGTCCGGAAACCGCCGGGACCATACGACCTGCCACGGGCCCCTTCCCCTCGTCCAACGTGAGACGCCCTCGTTGTGTTGCCGGAGCCGCTTTGCGACGTCCTCCGTTAGGCCGATGTAGAACCGCTCTGTCGTGGCACTCCAGAGCACGTAAGCGTAATAGGGCCTGGCGGCATCAGGCATCGGCGTGCACAAAAAACAGTAGCACGGGCTGTCCCGCAGTCGCGGGAGAACCAGCGATCCCGCCCGACGGGCGGGATTATGAGCCTGGCACGGACCTGCCCAAAGCCCCACGCCGCGCACAAGACATGGTAGCGGGGGCTGGGACGCCAAAGGCGCCTGAAATTCGAACAGCGTTCGGAACCTGCCCACCCACGTACATGAAAAGGAGCCCGCCCTATGGCGAGCCCCTATCATGTTCTGGTAGCGGGGGCTGGATTCGAACCAGCGACCTTCAGGTTATGAGCCTGACGAGCTTCCTGACTGCTCCACCCCGCGATTGCTCAACCCCGATTATACGCGCTTGCCTCCCCCCGCGTCCAATGCCCTGCCCGGCGCGGCGATTGAAAAGGCACCACGCGGCCTTATAATGGGGGCGCTGCGCCAAGTGCTCTCCAGAAAAAGGGTTGGGGCCGTGCCGGAACTCGTGCTGGTGGTGGACTGCGGCTCGACCAACATCACCGCTGCGGCCGTGGACGGGCAGGGCCGCCTGGTGGCGTCGGCCAGCCAGCCCAACGGCGCCGTGCCCCAACAGGACGGCGAAGAGGGGTGGCTCGTCTGGGACGTGGACAAGCTGTGGGGCATCGTCTGTGACGCTATCCGCGAGCTTGTCCGAGAGGTGGGCACCGAGTCCGTGGTGGCCGTTACGGTGGCCACGTGGGGAGCCGACGGGGCGCCCGTCACGGCGGATGGCGACCTGACCTACCCCGTCATCTGCTGGCAGTGCCCGCGCACCGAGCCCGTCATGCGCAGGCTGACCGAGCAGTTCGGCGCGCGGCGGCTGTTCAATATTACGGGCTATCAGGCCATCCGTTTCAATACGCTGTATAAGATCGCGTGGCTCCGAGACAACGTGCCCGAGGCGCTGGACAGGGCGGACAAGTGGCTGATGGTGGCCGGTTTGCTCAGCCACAGGCTGTGCGGCGAGCTGAGCATGGACGTCACCGGCGCTTCGACCATGATGATGCTGGACCTCGAGAAGGTGACCTGGTCGGCGGAGCTGCTGGACGCCGTTGGCGTGGACGAATCGTTCTTCCCGAAGCTGGCCTATCCGGGAGACGTCATCGGCAAGGTGACTGCCGCAGCGGCGGAGCAGACCGGTCTGCGAGAAGGGATACCGGTGGTGGCATCGGGGCACGACACGCAGTTCGCCCCCATCGGCAGCGGGGCCACCGAGGAGGAGGCGGTGCTGAGCACCGGGACGTGGGAGATCGCCATGCTGCGGACGTCCAGTCCCGTGACGAATGATTTCGCTTTCGAGGAGGGCATACTGACGGAGGTGGATGCCGTTCCCGGCCTCTACGATCCGCAGCTTCTGATGATGGGTTCGGGAATCCTGGAGTGGGTGAGGGAGAATCTCTACGCGTCGGTGGCGGATCGCCCGAAGGCCTACGAGACGATGATCGGCGAGGCGCGCAGGCTCAAACCGGGCTCGGGCGGCGTGACGCTGGTGCCGAGCCTGGTGCCGGGCACCGGCCCGACGCGCAAGTACGCCACGCGAGGCACGATAGCAGGGCTCGGGCTGACCAGCACGCGCGCCCACATCTACAGGGCCGCGCTGGAAGGGCTCTGCTTCCAGCTCAGGGATGCGCTGCGGATACTGACCGAGGCGACGGGATTCCGGCCGGAGCGCCTGCGCGTGGTGGGAGGCGGATCGAAGAACGAGCTGTGGAACCAGTTGCGGGCCGACGTCTGCCGGATGCCCGTCGTGGTGACGGAAAAGAAGGACGCGACCGTTGTCGGCGCGGCCGTCGCGGCCTGGGTAGGCACGGGCAGGTTCTCCTCGATGGCCGAGGGCGAGCGTCAGATACCGATCGAAGCGGAGGTCGTTGAACCGTCCGCAGACGCGGACGTCTACGAGGAGTTGTTCGTGCGCTACAGCATGATCCCGCCGGGCCTGAAGGATTTCTATTCCCGTTGAATGGAAGGACCGAGATGAAAGTGAGCGTGGTGGGCGCCACCGCATATACCAGTCGCGAACTGCTGAGGCTGCTGGCCCGTCATCCGGGGGCGGACCTCGTTCACCTGGGGGGCCGTCGCGAGGAGAACCCGTGCATCTCCGACGTGTTCACTTCCTTGCGGGGCATCTGCGACATGCAGGTGCTGGGCATGGGGCTGGAAGATGCGCGCGAGAAACCGGACGTGGCGTTCTTCGCCCTGCCGCACGGCGTCAGTCAACAGCACGTGCCGGCGTACCTGGCGTCCGGCGTCCGGTGCATTGACTTGAGCGCCGACTACCGTTTCGACGACATGGGCGTGTACGAGACCTGGTATCAGAAGCACGAGGACCCGGAGAACGTCGGCCGCGCCGCGTACGGCATCCCGGAACTGTTCCGAGAGCGCATAGCGAGCGCCGACCTGGTGGCCAATCCGGGCTGTTATCCCACCGGCGTAGTCATTGCGCTGGCCCCGCTGATTGGGGCGGACCTTATCGAGCCCGGCGACATCATCGTGGACGCCAAGAGCGGCGTCAGCGGCCGGGGCAACAAGCCGAACGAAGGCTCCATGTTCTGTGAGTGCAACGAGGACGTGCGGGCCTACGGCGTCGCCGGTCATCGCCACGAGCCGGAGATGGAGCACGCCCTTGCACTCCTGGGCGCGGAGGGGGTGGACGTGACGTTCACGCCGCACCTGGTGCCGCTGGACCGGGGGATACTGTCCACGATCTTCGTGCGGCTGAAGCGCGCCGCGGACGACGAGCAGTTGGCGCAGTTGCTGGCCGAGTTCTACGCCGGCGAGCCGTTCGTGCGTGTGCTGCCGGTCGGGGAGCAGCCGCGCACCAAGGACGTGGCCTTCACCAACTACTGCGACGTCGCGGCCACCGTCCGCAAGGGCGACCGGGCGGTGGTGACGGCCGCCATAGACAACCTCATGAAGGGGGCGTCCTCGCAGGCCGTGCAGAACATGAACGTGATGTTCGGCCTCGATGAGACAATGGGGTTGCTGTAGGGCACGGGCGGGCGGCACGCCTCTGAGGCGTCCGGGCGGCTTGAGGCGCCGTCAACCTTCGGGGTGCTTCTTCCAGTAAACGTCGGCGAACCTGGAGCTGCGCTTCTGTCTCTCCTCCGGCGGGACGGGTTCGGTGAGCTTGCCGTACAGCTCGGGTCGCCGCGCGCGTATGTAGCGCCGGCCTCCTGACAGCTCGATCTTGTCGGGCGTCAGCAGCCCCACCACCACGTCGTCCCCCAGCGCGTGGGATTCGACGAGTATCTCGCCGAACGGGTCCATTATCATCGCGTTGCCCGGCTTGATGGTGTCGGCGTCCACGCCAACGGGATTGCTGAACACCGCGTAGACGCCGTTCTCGAACGCCCGAGCGGGAAGCCAGTGCATCAGCCATCCGCGCCCTTTGGGTCCCATGAATTCCATGCGGCAGCGCACCGGGTCGCGATGGCGGTTCTCCCAGACTTCCCGCGGGATCTTGCCGCGCCCCGGCATAGGGGAGGGCAGGCCGCCCGTCACGTGCGGCATCAGGATGATGTCCGCCCCCATCAGCGTCGTGATGCGGACGTTCTCGACCAGGTTGTTGTCGTAGCATATGAGGATGCCGAACGTGCAGTCGAACAGGTCGAAGACGGTGTAGGCGTCTCCCGGCGTCAGATGTTCGCTGATGAACGGGTGGAGCTTGCTGTGTTTGGCGATGAAGCCCTCCGGTGAGACCACGACGTAAGTGTTGCGCAGCTCGCCGGCGTCCGTGACCTCCAGCAGGCCCGCACCGATGGCCACGTTGAACTCGCGCGCCATCTCGATCAGGGCATCGGTGGACGGTCCGCCCGGCACGGGCTCGGCCAGCTCTTCCAGCTCGGCCCGGCTCAGATTCTCCACGAAACTGTAGGCGCATATGCAGCACTCGTGGAAACAGACCAGTTCCGCCCCCTGTGCCGTTGCCCGTTCGGTGAGGCCCCGCATCCGCTCCAGGTTGAACTGCTTGTCCGCGTCCCGTGTTTCGAACTGTGCCGCACCGACCTTGATCTCTCTCATTCCCACTGCTCCCTGACGAGGTGCCGCTTCGGGCGGACATTATAGCGGCGGGGCGCGCTGTCGCGAAAGGTGGGAACGCGCCGGGGCACGGGCACGTCGTCAGGCGGCTGCCGGCACCACGCGATTGCGCCCTTCGTCCTTGGCGCGGTAGAGCCGCTGGTCGGCCCGCTCAAAGAGGGTGGCCGTGTTGTCCCGCGACTCGAACTGGGCAACGCCCATGCTTACGGTCACTTTGACCAGCTTGCCGTGCGCCCCCCTGAACTTCTGTCTCTCCACCAGGGTCCTGATCCTCTCGGCGATCCTGATGGCCTGTCGCATCCGGGTTCGGGGCAGGAGCACGCCAAGCTCCTCGCCTCCGTAGCGGTAAGCGGTGTCGTACTTACGCAACGCGCCCTTGATCCTCTTGGCCAGTCGGCTAAGGACAGCGTCGCCCGTGGCGTGGCCGTGCCGGTCGTTGATGCGCTTGAAGTGGTCAATGTCGATCATCACGAGGGAGAAGGGCTCCTGGTTTCTCTTCGCGAAGTCTACGGCCGCCGCGAACTGCGCGTTGAAGTGGCTCCTGGAGTACAGGCGTGTCAGCCCGTCCACCACGGCCTTGGTGTGCAGGTGCTTCGTCTTTACGGCCAGGCTGAGGTGGTGAACGATCTCCACCAGGGCGCGCCTGTGGGCTTTGTTGAACTCGGCGGTTTGCACCTCCGCCGGCCTTCCGTCCGTGAGGAAAACCAGGAGCAGAATGCCCAGCGTTTTCTCTTCCACCTTTAGAGGCACGATGGCATGGAGTTCCTGACCGTGGATGCGGCAGACCACGCTGTGGCTTTCGAACTCCGAAAGATCGAAGTTGGGGATACTTCGCGTGAGCACCTTCCTGTCCGTCAGAACCGAGCCGTCCACGTACTGGGCGAAGGGCCCGAGCTTCCCGCTTTCGTCGTCATGGAGAAAAAGCGTTGCGTCCAGCGGCTCGAACAATCCGTGGATCAATTCGAGTGCCTTCCCGGCGATTATGCTGAAATCGCTTTCCTGATTGACGACGGTGGCCACCTCGCGCAGCGTCGAGAGTTCCTCGACGCGCGTCTGCTGGTTGGAGCGCTGTGATTCCATGTCGTCCGTGCGCCTCTGAAGTCTTCTGACCGCCGAGCGGGCGCTCTTCAGCCGGGCAGTCCTGACGGTGAGCAGAACCGTGGCGACGATTCCGTACAGCCCGGCCAACGCGCCGAAGAGAGGGGCCGCGGAGACCCCAATTCGGGGGCTGACGAGATCGCTCACAACCGGCGTGGCGCCCCGCATGACGCGCACGACGACGATGATGCCCGAAGCGGCTGCGGCGGCGCAGATCAGCAGCCAGATGTTGGCCGCCAGCGATCGCGCTAGATTTGATGTCCGGCCTTCCACAGCGCACCTGCCAAAGGGGGGGAACATGTTCACACGAGAAGCCTACGAACAATGCTATGGC
>DAOVRD010000378.1 GCA_030628375.1 Planctomycetota bacterium | reverse complement strand
GTCGGCGAGTATCGCATAGTTGCCACCGAATCAATGACGAGGCTCCAGGCGGAGGCGCGATTCACGCTGACCGCTCCAGGGTACGTCCCGGTTCGAAGTGTGCTGAATCCGTTCCCGGAACGAGCGAGCGAACGTTGGCCGGCGGCGAAGATGACCTCGGAAGAATTCCTGCGAGAGCTGCGCAGACTGAGGGCGATATACGAGGCAAGTTACGAAGGCCTGGAAGCGAAGTATATGCTCAGCTATTACCTGAACGTGCCGTTCCGCCCCGAGAACCGACATGCCGTCATGAGGCGGCTCCAGCGCACTCAGTGGGCGCCGCACCTGAAGGCGGTAGCCGAGGCCATCCGCAACGGGGAGCGATTCTACCTGCTCGGCGAGGACCTCAACACCGATCCCGCTACCGGCATCAGGATAGATCCATTTGCCTGCGCCGAGCCCCGTGCCTTCATAAAACAGCTCTCAAGAATGGCGGCACAGAGGCCCCGCATTCTCAAGAGCGAGGGCATAACCTTCAACGTCCTGCGAATCGGCGGGGGCGCCCTGGTAACCAGCGACGCCAGCGTGGACAGGGCGGCGTATCATTCCTCGGATTTCATTGCCTGGCAGCGGAAGCTGAAGAAGGCGCTGCGCGAGCTCTTCGCAGAATAGGACCCCTGGCCAGAGGTTGGGAACGCAACGCTCACTCGACCATTGCCGTGCCCCATTCGTGCGGTTCCAGGCGGCTCTCGTGCGGGATGTCACCGACTACGTTGGCGGCGAAGCTTGTGTTCTTCCAATACGATCGCGTCATCACCAAGCTGCCCCCCGGATTGCCGAACACGTAGCCCAAGTCCATCCGCACCTTCTCGCCCGGCTTCGGCGTCCAGCCGATTACCGCAAGCGGCACCGTCACCGTCGCGGTGAACCCGGCGCCGGTCTTGCGGTATTCCAGCCCGACGGCCTAGCATTGTTCGATCCGGTCAAACGATTCCTTGCCCGTGGACGAGGTCAGCACGACCGGCGCATAGCAGTCGCCCCGGCATTGATGCCGGGAGGATGGCTCAAGAGCCTCCTGCCCGTTAGGTCATTCGAACTCCTTCCCCCAGCGGGTCACGGCGTCGGTCAGCTCCTCGGGACGCACGAAGCCGATCACCATCTTGCTGCCCTGGTGCACGTTGCGACACTCCATAGTTAGCGCGCCCCCGGTGCGTGCGGTCAGCCCCGATTGGGCCGGGGTCATGACCAGGATTTGATCCTTTAACGGCGGCTGGTCCACACAGACCCACTGATACTTCTCTGTCCCGGTGCCGTCGGCGTTTCCGCCGCTCTGAATGGTGACATTAGGCGTGGGAGGGTTGAGGAGGTACCACAGGCGTAACTGGTACTCCTTCCCGTTAGCCTGTGACATCTCAAAGACGATGTACTCAGGTGTGAACCGATAGTTGTATTGGAAGCCGCCCCACGGGGGGATGCCGTATAGGTTGGACGGCCCGATCCAGAAACCGTTGGTTTCCTGCCCCCAACGCAGGAGGTAGCCGTGGTGCATCGGGCCGTGAGTGGAAGCGCTGTCGTCGATCGACATGTCGCGTACCGAGGGAAGGCCGTAGGCCAGAGAGATGCCGGGGCCGCCCACGATCCCGTGCCGGCGCTGTCCATCGCGATCCAGTAGATAGTAGGAGTTGCCATAGGTCTTGTTGACCCGCATCTTATAGCGGGGCGATCGTACCACGAAGTCGCCCATGCGCGGGAAACGGTTATCCTCGGTGATCACTACGCCCACCGAGACCGGCAGCTCCTCGGCATAGAACTGCGCGCCGGTGGAGGATTCCGGGGACACCCGCAGGGAGAAAAGCTGCGACGGCACATCGGGCTTGACGGCAATGGTCAACTCGGATACGCTGTTCTCGATTCTTTCCAAGGTAGTGCGAACTGTTCTGTCCACTAGTCTTAGAGCGCTTCCTCTTTCCCACGTCCGGTAAACACAATACCCAAGATACAGGGCAAACTGAGCCTCTCCCCATTGTCAAGACAGAAAAGCGCTTGGTTTAAGGCAACTTCGTCACGCTTGTGACGCTGCTGCTGTAACGGAAGGAAGCCGTAGGCTGACCCCGATACGTCGGGACAGCAGCGTACGCCTGTCACGACGCCTCCTTCCTTGCCTTAGCACGGCCGAAATACACCCCTGCCGGGGTCTCATAGCCCAGCGACTGGTGCGGACGCTCGTGGTTGTAAAACTCGAAATACTCACCCAGACTGCCCACCGCCGCCGGAACGTCCTCGTAATCCTTCAGATACACCTCCTCGTATTTCACGCTGCGCCACAACCGCTCGATGAAGATGTTGTCGAAAAACCGGCCCCGGCCGTCCATGCTGATGCGAATCCCCGCTTGCGCCAGACGACCGGTGAACATCTCGCTGGTGAACTGACTGCCCTGGTCGGTGTTGAATATCTCCGGACGCCCCGAGGCCAGAGCCCTCTCCAGCGCGCTCAGGCAGAAGTCCGCATCCAACGTGACCGACACCTCCCACGAGACCACATAGCGGCTGAACCAGTCCATCACCGTCACCAGATACACAAACCCCCGCCGCATCCGAACATAGGTGATGTCGGCGCACCAGACCTGGTCTGGCGCCTCAATCGCCAGGTCCCTCAACAGATACGGATACACGTGATGCTG
The DNA here is from genome assembly GCA_030628375.1 of Planctomycetota bacterium. GTDB lineage: Bacteria > Planctomycetota > Brocadiia > SM23-32 > SM23-32 > DAOVRD01. Next base: position 819 of record DAOVRD010000378.1, on the reverse strand, counting down.
CCTGTCTGGGACGCTCAAACGGGGTTTCGGGTAGATCGCCTCCAGGCCCATCTTCCGCATCAGCCGACGTACACGCTTCGGGTTGACCGTGTGCCCGATCGACCGCAGCCAGGCCGTCAGGCGTGGGACTCCGTAGAACGGCGTCCGGGTGTACTGCTCGTCGATCAGACGCATCAGCGTCTCGTTGTAAGGACTGTCCGGCCGGCGACGGTAATAGAGGCTCGATCGTGGCAGGCCCAATAACTCGCACTGGCGGGAAATGGACAGTCTCGGATGCTCCCTCTGGATCAGAATGCGCTTCTCCTCAAGATTCAAGGCCACACTTTTTTTTTAACCAGTCCAACTCCACCTGGAGCTGCCCGATCTGCTGATACAACCGGGCCTTCAACTGCTCATCGGCGAGGTCGCTTCCACGACGTCTGTCCGAGAAGAGCCCCGGCAACTGATCCAACAGATGCTTTTTCCACTTGGCGATCTGCGTCGGATGCACCTCATACTGAGCCGCCAACTGGCTCAAGGACTTTACGCCCTTGATTGCCTCCAGCGCCACCTTTGCCTTGAACTGCGCGCTGTGCCTCCTGCGTTTGCTCCCCATCGTTTCGCCTCCGATTTCCAACGCTTTCCGGACTGACGAAACTACCTTAATCACCTGTCCAGTTTTTGGGGAGTATTATAAACATCACAACAACAGCCCAGTCACTAACGCTATCGAGGATCCTCTTGAGAACCTCGCCGATCTGCCACTCTCCCATGTTCTACCCCTCGAAAGTTGACAGCTCAGTAAGCGCGTCATCCAGCGGCTGAACTACATAAGGGATG
>DAOVRD010000218.1 GCA_030628375.1 Planctomycetota bacterium | reverse complement strand
CCGGTAGGAGCGACGGAGGCTCGGCTCGTAATGTAGCGCAGCCGCCCTCGGCTGCGGCAGATGGGCCGGAACTCAGGCGAGGGCGCCTGAGCTACAAGGAGCGCTCAGACATTGAGTATTCCGGAAGCTGCTTGTTTTTCAACAGGTTGCTACTCCGCCCGGCGTACGGCCTGAGCCCACGAACACAAGTCGCCGCGGGCAATCCGTTGTAGGGGCACGGCGTGCCGTGCCCTGCTTGACAAGGGAAAATGGGATACAGGCACCCCTCGCTGCGCTCGGGGATGCCAGTCCCCATTTTCCCTGCTCCCGCAGGACGCGAGAAGAAATTCTCGCTTCGGTATTGACAAGTCGCTCTCTCTCTGGTATCCTGTTGCGAGAATAAATTCTCGGCTATCCGGACCTTTCCCATGGGAGGCAATTGTGGCAAGGCGAAAGTCTAGGACGCTCACCGAGGTCGAACTGGAGTTCATGCACGTCGTCTGGGCTGCGCAGGAAGTCGGCACCGACGACGTGCAGCGCGCCCTCCGCAAGAAGGACCGTGACCTGTCCGACGGGTCCGTCCGCAAGGTGCTCTCCATCCTGCTGGGCAAAGGCTACGTCTCGCGCAGGCGGGAGGGCAGGGGATTCATCTACAAGGCGACGGTGCCCGAGGGCAGCGCGCACGGGTGCCTGGTTGCGGACCTGCTCAGGCGGGCCTTCGGTGGGTCTGCCGCCCTGATGGTGGCCTCGCTGCTGGACACCGACGCCGTTAGCGATGAGGAACTCGACGAAATCAAGCGCCTCATCGCCGAGCGCGAGTCGCAGACGCGCGGCGGCGCCGCCAGCGGCGACCGCGAAGGTGGGGGGGACGAGCAATGAACGCGGTGGATTGGTTGAGGGCCCTCGACGGTGCGGGCTTCTACACCATGCGGCTGCTGCTGTCGGTGCTGTGGCAGTCGTCCATTGTGCTGCTGGCGGCCGCGGTGTTGGCCTTCCTGCTCCGGCGGAGGCGCTCGTCGGTGCGGCACGGAGTCTGGGTCGGGGCCATTCTCTTCGCGCCGGTGCTGCCGGTGCTTGCCTGGGCCGCTTCGAGTCTTGGCACGCCGCAGGCGCAGATACCCGTGATGCCGGCGTATTCGCCCCCCCAGGTGGCCTACGTGGTGCCGGCCGTGCCTTACGTCGCTGAACCGCCGGAGCCCGTGTTCCTGCCGACCGCGCCGCCCGTCGTGGAGGAGCCGATCTCCCTGGCGGACTACCCGTGGGCCATTGCCCTGACGGCCTACGTCCTGGGAGTGGCGGCGCTGCTGGTGCTGATCCTCATCGGAAGGCTCCGCATCGGGAGCTGGGTGCGGAACGGGACGGTGCTGATCGAGGGCCGCGTGCGGGCTGCATTCGAGGACGCGCGGCGGGGGCACGGCATCGGCCGGCCGGTGGCCGCGGTGGAGAGCGAGTGCGTGCCCACGCCCATGACGACGGGCGCGTTCCGTTCCGTCGTGCTGCTGCCGGCCGGGCTCGCGGACGGCCTGTCGGACGCCGAGTTGCAGGCGGTCGCCGTCCACGAACTGGCGCACGCGAAGCGTCACGATCCGCTGCTGCTCACGTTGGCGTCGCTTGTGCGGGCGGTCTTGTTCTTCCATCCGCTGGTGTGGCTTGCTGCGCGGCAGGTTTCCAGTCTGGCCGAGGCGGCCTGCGACGACGCGGTGTTGGACGCGGGCGGCGAACCGGTGTCGTATGCCAGGATGCTGGCGCGCCTGGCGGAGGAGCTTCCGCGGCGTTCGGTGACCACCGAGCTGGCGGCCGGCATCGTGCTGTCGAAGGGCGCGTTCTTGCGGCGCGTTCAGGCCATCCTATCGGACCGCCGCGACCGCATCCGCAAGCTCACCCGCTGGGCCTTCGCTGCGACTCTGTTCGGCGCAGTCGTATCCCTCGGCATCGCCCTCGCCCTGCCCCTGGGCGAGCGGCCTGCTGCCGACCTGCAGGGGGGTTCAACCGCAGAGTCCGCAGAGATCGGATTCGAGCCCGAATCTTCATTGAGCATGCAGGTCGGCGAGGCGCGAGAAGATGACGTGATTCCCCAGGCAGACCTGGATGCCTTTGAAAGGGAGCTGGCATTGGCTGACGCGGCTGCGGGCATGGATCCGACCGACGCCAGGGTCGAGCATCTTCGCAAGGCTCTGACCTATCGCCCCAACCACCCGGACAACATAGCCATCAAATACGAAATAGCCTGGCTGCTGCAAATGAAGACGGATCCGGACACACGGATGTACATCGCGCAGCAAGAGGCCCGGGAGGCGTTCGAGAACATCGTGGCCCGTTACGACCACATGGACTACTACAGTGCCAATCCGCCGAACGCACCACGCGCACCGCAGATAATGATCCCCGAGTCCGCCATCCAGGCGGCTGTCGGGCAGCCCGGCCTTGAGCGCAGGCGCGAGTACCTACGCAAGGCCATGGAGTGCCTGAAAGCCACATTCGAACGGCGCAGGCAGGACTGGTTGCAGGCTCCGCGTCCAGAGCGTGTTCCGGAGTTTGAGTCTGAGGAGAAGTGGCGATCAGGAGTGGAGGGCTGGCGCCAACGCAGGATGGATGCGCAGTCCGGCGACGTCCTCTGCGAGATCGAGTTGGGGCTGGCGCGCAGAGCGGTGCAGAAGTATCTGGTCAGCTACGTATCGGGCCAGGGACACGGCGACATCAACCGGGTGATCAGGGCTGCGGCAGGCCTGCGACAACACTTCCTTGAGACTCCGATGGCCGATCTCGTGGATGAGTACTTGCCTGTCGTAATCGGATCCATAGATCCTTACGCAAGTGTCCGGGGCGCGCATGGCGGCGCAGGGTCTGCCGACAGTGCCGCCGTGCCTCCTCCAGCATCCGATGCCGAAAGCCAGGGCGGGCCGTTCACGGCCACGCTGCCGGGCGGCGTCACGGTGGAGCTACTGGGCGTTTCCTATCACCCCTCCGAGGGCCAACCGTGGTGGCGCCCGGATGGGACGGCGTTGCCGGAACCATTCTGCCACGGCGTTGACAATCCGCAGCACCTGGTGTCTGAAGGTTACGTGTTCGTTACTAAGGTTGTCGGCGGTCCGCTGCCTGGGGATGGAAAGACCATGACAGGCCGAGTCCGGTTCTGGCCGGCCGTCGAATCGGAGGCGGCCATCCCCTTGAATGATCTGGGCCGTCACATGACGGGGGGCTATGCTGCAACCATTTCGGGTCTGTTCCCAGCGGGCACGGCTGCTGTTGACTTGACGGCCGAACTTCGTGTTGATGGCAAATCGCTCGGCCAGGCGCTCTTCCGCAACGTCTCGCTCAGGCCCGGGCACAGGACGGACGTGGAGGTGGTTGTGGAACCAGGAGGGGAGGGCCAAGGGGAACATCTGAGTCCATCTGTGTCATCTGCGGATCCCGACGTCTTGACCTTCGGCCCGGTGATCGAGCGGGTGGTGAATGATGACAATGCCGACAAGGACATGTTCATCGACCTGGATTACGGGCGGCTGTCGAGTCCGCCGGAGGATTTGCGCGGGAAGGGGGCCGAAGCCCAGTTGGCATGGTGCCGCAAGAAGTGGGTCGACGCCGTCGCAGATTGCGCCGCCTCCGTACGTGGCTTGGCGGGATTCGACATGCTCGTGGTGCCGATCCCCAACGCGACCTGGCGGGCCTGGCCTGATGAAGTCCCGGGGCTGCGCGAACTCTTGGAACTGCGACGAGAGGAATCAGCCCCGCTCCCCGCCCGCAGGCGCCCCGTGCTGATGAGCGCCAAGGGGGAGCTGCCCGCCACGTTCGTCTTCGGGACCCGCGAGGGCGGGATGGGTATCCTGCAGATCGTCGGCTTCACAGAGGAGCCGCCGGGCGTCAAGATCCGCTATAAGATGGTCGGGTACGGGGGGCGGCTGGAGGCCCGCAGGAGCCTGCTGAGACAGAGGCTGCACGCGCTTTGGGTGGCGATAGCGAGCTGCAAGTTGGTCCATGACGGCGCTTACCCCCCGGAGTTGTCCGTGCTGGAAGAAGAGGGCATTCTGGAAGAGGACTGGCCGCTTGAGGAGTTCAGCCCCTGGGGCCACCAGGTGCAGTACCGCATTCCCGAGTCCGACGATCCCGACGAGGTAATCCTCTACCACTGGCCCCCTTTTTCGGGTGGCACCTGGCTTCTGTTCCAGGACGTCGGCATGGAATGGGTGCTGGTGGAAGAGGACGGGAGCCTGGTCAACCCCCGGACGGGCCGTACTATCCGTAAGGGCACTCAAGAGCTGCAGGCGCTGGTGGAGGACTTCTTCCGGCACAACTTCCGCGACATCACGGCGCGCGAGACGCTGGAGTGGGGCGAGCCGCAGGTGCACGCGGACGGCAACCGCTCGATCCGCTACAAGTTCCGCGCCACTATCTGGGGCAAGGACGTCATGACCATGAACCAGGTCTTCACGTTCAGCCCCGATGGGCAGTTCGTGAGCGTGGAGGACGTGGCCGGCTACCCGCAGAAGGTCTCGGGGCCGGGAACTGCGCAGCCAGAAACGGGGGAGGTCGCTCGCCTCCCGATCCGCACATACGCCGTGGACAAGTCCGTTTCCGACTTCCCGGAGGACGAGGACCTCTCGACGCCCGAGGCGGCCTATGCCACGATCAACCGCTTGTCGTCCACCGGGGACGAGAGTTTCTGGGGACGGCTGAGCGAGAAGCGGCTGAGGGGTCGCATGCCTTCCGGGGGCGAGCCCCGGCCGGTGCCGGAGACCTGGAAGCAGGCCCTGCTCAACGCCCGCATCTTGCTGGTCCAGGTCTGCGCGGATGAGTTCGCCGCAGTGTCGGCACACCTTCCCGGCGAGACGATCCGCAATCCGATCGACGTGCGCTACCTCAAGCTTGAGGACGGCCGCTGGCTGAACGCGGGGAATGACCGTGTCAATACGGTGGAGCAATCCAAGACCAAGTTCGCCCGCCTGTGCTTGGGTGAGGGATACGGCGCTGTGCCGGCCGCGGAGGCGCCAGCCGGCCAGGCGCCGTCGTCTGGCCCCTTCGGCCCGGTGATCGAGCGGGTGCTGCTCGATGCGAATCGGCGTGCGGCCTGCTTCATTGACCTGGAGACGGGCCGGGTGCTCTCAGCGCCGACGGATGCCGATGTGCTCCGGCAGGTGGGGTCCGGTCCGGAAAGCAAGTTGGCATGGGTCCGCAGCTACGGAGTGGATGCAGCCGGTCAGGTTCTGGAGGGCAAGATGACGTTGGCGGGGCTGGACCTGATCCTGGTGCCAGTGGCGGTCGAGCGGTGGGACTCCACAACGGCGGCGTTCCTGTTTGAGAACCAGGTGCTCGCGATCGGTGCTCCTGGCATGTTCACTCCCGTTACGCCTAGCGACGAGTTGCCTGCGACGTATGGCTTCAAGACCCGCGAGGGCGGGATGGGCGTCCTTCAGATCGTGGGCTTCACGGAGGACCCGCCGGGCGTCAAGATCCGCTACAAGATGGTGCGGGGCGCGGGGTCCTCGAAGGTGGCCGGCGCTGCGGCGGGCAAGCACCCGCCAGATGCCGCGGGTGTGGAAAGCAGACTGATGGACCTCCGTCTCCGGCTGGCGGATGTCCGCGCTGAACTCCGAGCCGCCTCAGTGCAGCGCCAGGCGTCTCAGCGGATGCTTGAGCGGCGCCAACTTCTTTTCGACGCGGGCCGCGCCACGGCTGAGGAAGTGGAGAGGCTGCGCATCGACGTTGCAGAGGCGGAGGCCCGATGCGAGGCCGCGCAAGAGAAGGTCCGGCTGCTGTCCGAAGAAATCGCCCCCCTGGAACAGTCTACGGCGCTCGCCGGGGCACCCTTCGGTGCGGGCAGCGGGCGGAGAGGCGGTGGCGGAGGCCGCGCCGAGGAGCCTTCAACCGCCACCGGGCCGCCGATCCTCATCGAGATGAAGGTGACGGAGGTGACGGAGGAGGGCAAGAAGGTCGTGGCGTCGCCCAACATCCTCGTGCTCGACGGTAAGACCGGCCTTATCAGCATCACAAGGAGCTTCGACTACGTTGCCGGGCGCCCCACGGGGGAAACCGACCAGGCCCCTGTCGAAACCGGCGAAATGGGATCAACGATCGAAGTGACGCCCAGGCTACAGCCTGCCGCGCCGGACGCCGGGGTCCGCACCATCGAACTGACAATGCTGTTCAAGCAGCGCCGCGTTTCCGGACACATCGGAGAACCTGAGGTCCCCATCTTCGACACGCGCGAGTGGCAAACCACGGTTCTGCTGCGGCACGGCGAGCCCAAGACGATAGCGGGGGTCACCACGGACACCGGCGCCACGCGCTATGAGGTCGAGGTCACCGCGAGGGTCACATCAGAAGGCGAATCCCCGGCGGAGGAGAAGCTGCCGAAGGTGCCGTTGATTAAGCCTTCGTTGCAGGCGGAGGGCATCCGTCCTGACGTGACCCGGCGGCGGGCGGAGACTCCCGTCCCCGACTGGGACAAGAAGGTCCACGAGCATCTCAACGACCGGGTTAACCTGTCGTTCCGCGATACGCCGCTGCCGGATGTCATTGACTTCCTTGAGCAGGTGACCGAGGTGAGCTATGCCATTATTCGCCAGGACCTGCCGCCGGACCAGGCGCCGGTCTCGCTGACCCTGGAGACGACGCTGGAGAACGCGCTCGACCAGATATGCGACCTGGCGGGGATGGCTTGGACGGTGGAAGGCGGGTTGGTCAAGATCGGCGCGCCCCTGTCCGTGGCCAGGTATGACATGCGCGTATACGACATCCGCGGCCTGCTGCTGAGCACTGAGGACAGCTTCACAGGTATGGGCGCGGGGGGAGGCCGTACTACCGGCGGCGAACCTGGAGTTGCGGAGGGCCGTTTGCTGGAGCGTGCCGAGAACCTCGTGCTCATGATGAAGCTGGCCTGCGGCGAGGGCACCTGGATGGAAATCAGGCCCGTCGAGTTGATCCGTGTAAGAGAGGGCGCGGAGGGACCGCCCGCCGAACTCCCGCCTGTGCCCGTTCGTGCCCAACCCCAGGGGCGCGCATTCCTCAGGCCGGATGACCCGGGTGTGCTCGTGGTCGTCCAGAGCGACGAGGTGCACGAGTGCATCGAGAAGCTGCTGCGCGAGATGCGCGGACAGCCCGCTGAGCCAGCGCGGCCCGTCCCCGACTGGGACAAGAAGCTCCACGAGCATCTCAGCGACCGGGTTAGCCTGTCGTTCCGCGATACGCCGCTGCCGGATGTCATTGACTTCCTTGAGCAGACGACCGAGGT